>ONJR01000176.1 GCA_900318195.1 uncultured Planctomycetota bacterium | reverse complement strand
TCCGCGTCATCGTCGTCGTCGTCCGCGTCATCGTCGTCGTCGTCCGCGTCATCGTCGTCGTCGTCCGCGTCATCGTCGTCGTTGTCCGCGTCATCATCGTCGTCGTCCGCGTCATCATCGTCGTCGTCCGCGTCGTCGTCGTCGTCGTCCGCGTCATCGTCGTCGTCGTCCGCGTCGTCGTCGTCGTCCGCGTCGTCGTCGTCTTGAACGGCGGCGGAATCAAGCGCGAACGCGGAAGACGCGACGTTTGACGCATTATAGAAGAGGCAAGCGCAGAGCGCTACCAACAACGCGCAAAGAAAGAAAAGCGTCCTTTTGGTCATGAGGTTAGTGTCCTGTTAAAAATGAAGGATTTGTGGAACCGAGTAAAACTAGGGAGTTTATTATAAACGTAAGTCAGACTGATTCAAGCCAGGGCGCGCAAGATAGATAAAAACAGAGCGAATCGCGTCCTTGAAGCGGAAGCGATTCGCCGTTGTACAAGTCATGACGACGCGCGTGTCGCGCAGTCGCGCGGGCTACTACTTAACGTCCGGGAATTGCTCTTTGAGCAATTTCTTGAGTTCTTCTCCGCGCGCTTCGAGACTAATGACCTTGCCGTCCTTACCGACGAGAATCATAGTCGGAATCGCGTTGACGCCGTAGTATTCCGATAGATCGACGTACTCTTTGCCGCCGTTTTCCTTCGCTTCAACGGAGAGCTTGGAGGACGCGGTCTTCCAGGGCAGTTTCCTTTCCTTTTCGAACTTCTCGAGCGCTTCGAGATCGTCGTCGATACTGTATCCTAGCACCTCGAACCCAGCGTCGTGATATTTCTCATAGAGCGCGAGCACGTTCGGTACTTCCGCGACGCACGGACCGCACCAGGTCGCCCAGAAGTCGACGAGCACGACCTTGCCGCGATAAGATTTCCAATCGATTTCGGTCTTATCGAGATAGAGTCCTTCGACCTTCATTTCATTCCCTAGCAGCGAAGCAAAGCGCAGTCCGCCTTCCAAGGACTTGGCGATCATTTTCTTCCTTTCGTCGTCTGAGCCGGAGTACAGCTCAACGATTTTCGCGACGTCGTCCTTGAGTAATTTCGGATTGGCGCGCATGAGCGTCTGCGCGAGTTGCGCGACCATCATGGGATCGAACTCGTTGACGTTCGCCGTTAGGTCGGCGACGAGCGCTTTGAGTTCGGCGTCGGAGAGATCGCCGCGAAGTTGCGACATTACCATAAAGTAGTATGCGTACGAAATCCGTTCTTTGCTCTTACCGACCGCTTTTTCTTCAGCGTAGATTGCCTTGACGGCGTTAGGATCGTCGGAACTCTGCGCGGTCGCCGAGAGATAGAGCTGGAACGCGTTCATACACTTATGTTTGGAATCGTCGTCGGTCGCGTCGACGAGACCTTTGTAGATCGCCTTCATAGCGCCGCCCAGACCTTTGAAAACTTCCTCCATATCAACGTTGTCCCTCGGCGCGTCTTCGTTGAGATACTTGACGATCTTGTCGAACGCGTCGGTATAGAAGGCGGCGTCTTTGCCTTCGGGCACGTCGAAGACAGAGAAGTCGAACGCTTTCGCTTCCGCTTTGGGCGCGTCTTGCGCCGCCTCTTGACCGACAGAAAGAGCGCCGCAATTAGCGACGTAGCAGGCGGCGACGAGCGCGACCGCAGTTACGATGGTTTTAAAGCGCATGGATATGCTCCTAAAGGTTGGCTTGTCGCTATGCGGCGCTTAACCGGCATTTGCGGCGAGTTGGCTAAAATTTAGACTTCGCGCGGTTGAGTTCCCAATCGTCTTGCGGAACGCGCGCGTAGACGATTACGGCGATCGACGTCGCCGCCACGCGTTAAGTATAACCTTTGGCGCGGCAACTTGCAAGCGGCGTCAATGAAAAATCCCGAGATTGCAACGTTATATAAAAGATAGCCCGCGTCTCGAAAGCGGCTCCAAGACGCGGGTCTAGCAAATACCGTCTTTAGCGCGTAACGCCCAGACTTACATCGTCTGCAAGGTCGGTTTATTTTCGATCTGAACGGCAGGTCCGACGTCGAACGTCTGCTCGTTCTTACCGCTAACGATAGAGATTGTGAGATCAGACGTGTCGATCTTTTTGTACTTCACGTCGATCATATCGAATTCCTTTTCTTCCTCGGCGACCTTTTTAATCCACTCTTGCGCTTCCGCAGGGTCTGTCGGCTCGGGCGTATTCTTTCGCGTCTCGCTCTCGTTGCGGACGGTCTTGTAGACGACGACGGTGAATTCTCCTTCGGGAGCGCCGGTATAGGTTCCTAGCGTCTTAACAACGCACTTTCCGGTCGAGTCGGTAACGCCGCCGGCGAACCATTTGTAGGTCAGATCGTCCTTTTTGAGGAGTTGAACGTTCGCGTCAGGGCAGGGCGCTCCGTCTTGCGTGATGATAATAGTCGTCGGCTGTAGCTTCGGCATGTCGGGCGGCGTCTTTTCACCCAAGCATCCTGATGCGAGTAACGCGAGCGTGAGTAGCGCGGCGCCTTTAATTGCGATAAAACGTGTCATGTCGATTTCTCCTAATCGTGAGCTTACATACTCTGCGTCGTTTCGCCGCCCTGCGGAGTTCCGAGCGCGCCCCAGACGCCGTACGGCGATTTTCCGGAGTTGACGCCGTAGGAGTTCGGCGAACCACAGTCGATCGTGTCCGAAATGAAGTGCACGGAGCCGTCCGCGTAGCCGACGTTCACGCCGCCGCTGTGATTGCTCTGCGGCGAGAAGACTCCCCACGCGTAGTTCTCGATATTGGGCCACGAGTAGATGCAGCACGGCGAGTTCGGCGGTAGAACGGTCGTAAATCCGGCGTTGACCGATCGACCGTCGGTCCACAGGAGCGCGCGCCACGTGTCCGTGCCAGAGTTCAATTGCGTCGGATCGTCGGCGCGACGCGATTCCGTCAAGCACGGCGCGGGCTTCGCTTGCCCGTCGTGTAGCGAACTCGTCTTGAAGACCCCGCCTTTGACCTTAGTCGAACCGTTGGCGTCGCCTATCATTTCAGAAATAGCGACCGTATTGCTCGTTCCGTCGGATACGATCGCGAGCGGTCGCCATGCTAGCGGCGCGAATAGACCGCGCGAGTCGACTTTTGCGATACCGCTTTCTCCCCAGTCTGGTCGCGCGTTGTGCCACATTCCGTCGCCTAGGCTCACGCATATGCTCGTTCTTGCCATGTTCTGGTGCGGGGACGGCATTCTAGCGGCGCCGTCGGAGGGGCATAGAATCGTTTCGATGCGGTCGGTAAATACAGGCGTATTTGCGAATGGCCATGAATTGTTGGCGGCATTGCGAGCGAGTTGCACGAACGCGTCGTAGCGCGGCTGTTGCTCCATGTAGGGCAGTAGCGCGACGGTCGCGCTCACGAACCCTCCGTATGCGGCGTCGGTATACTGGTTCGTATTGTAGTTGTAGAAGTTCATGCGGGACGCGGGCAGAACCTGGTTTGCGTCGACGTAGTTGTGGATTGCGAGGACGTACTGCTTCATATTGTTTGTGCACTGCATGCGCCGCGCGGCTTCTCGCGCCGCTTGCACGGCAGGTAGTAGTAGTCCAATGAGGATCCCGATAATAGCGATGACGACGAGAAGCTCGACGAGCGTAAACGCGCGAGAATCTCGACGAAGCGAACAAATGGGTCGTTGCATAAATTAACCTTTTCTCAAGTCAATATAAAAATAAATCCATACGCGAATGAAACGCGTCGTCGCGCGCCATATCGCGGTCGATCACATATTCGGCGCGCCGTTTTGCGCGCGCCGTAACAATAATACTAATCTTAAGAATATCCCAAGGCGCGTCGATCTTCAAGCGCTATCGTTGCGGAAACGTAAAAAAAAGACGAGATTGCTTCGTTCGAGACAGTTTTACCGTTATAACGGTACGTCCGGCGTTTGCGCCGCGCCGCCGTTTGCGCGGCGTCTCATAGGAATTCGCATAGATCGGCGGCGGTTTTAGCGTCGGCGCCTTCGTTTAGCACGGCGTTGAGTCCGTCCGCGACTCGCTCCCAGATCTTACAAACGATCTCAAGTTCCAGTTTGATCATGTCAGGGGTAGGCGCGTTTAGCCCGGAACAATCGACGAAATTATAGAAGTACACTTCGTTGTCTGAGAAGGATGCCTTGAAGTTTCCGAAATATAGTTTGTCGTTCGCGCGGCATAGAAACTCCATGAGCCTTTGCATGAGCTCTTTGTTTTGGGGGTCGAATTTTGCCTCCGCGCACCCTTGAACGGTGAACGAGGTTCGTCGCGCGCGAAAGCGAACGCCTATGATCGG
>ONJR01000202.1 GCA_900318195.1 uncultured Planctomycetota bacterium | reverse complement strand
TGACCGTTCTCGCAGTGCTTCTTCATACGAAGATGCAACGATTCAAGACCAAGATTGAGAATAAACGAATTCATCGGCGCCGCGCACGTCCCGAAGTCGCGCATAAGTTGCGCTACGCACTTCGTAATGTAACCGCCGCCCTGACCGAATTTCTCAACGTACACGATTCCATGATAGCTCTCGTCCGGCGTCGTCAGACCGGGGTACTTATCCTTGTGCTTCATCCAGTCGAAGTTACCGGAATCGACGATCGCGCCGCCAACCTGAGCGCCGTGCCCGTCCATGTATTTCGTCGTCGAGTGCGTGACGATATCGACTCCCCATTCAAACGGACGGCAGTTCACCGGCGTCGGGAACGTATTGTCAACGATGAGCGGAACGCCGTGCGCGTGCGCGACCTTCGCAAACTTCTCGAAATCCAAAACGTCGAGCGCGGGGTTCGCGATCGATTCCCCGAACATAGCCTTCGTATTCGGACGAAACGCGGCGCTGAGCTCCTCTTCTGTACTGTCGGGTCGAACGAATGTGAATTCGATCCCCATACGCTTCATGGTAACCGCGAACAGATTGAACGTGCCGCCGTAAATCGCCGAGGACGCGACCACGTGATCGCCGGCGGAACAGATGTTAAAGATCGCAAAAAAATTCGCCGCCTGACCCGAAGAGGTCAGCATCCCGGCGGTTCCGCCTTCTAGCGCCGTAATCTTCGCTGCGACCGTGTCGGCCGTCGGATTTTGCAATCGCGAATAGAAGTAGCCGGCTGCGTCGAGATCGAACAGCTTGCCCATTGCGGCGCTCGATTCGTATCGAAACGTCGTGCTCTGAATAATAGGAATCTGGCGCGGCTCGCCGTTATTCGGTCGATAGCCGCCCTGAACGCACGTTGTGCCTACTTTTGTCATTCGATTAAACTCCTTAAATTACCTAGCCGACGACGTACGCCGCCGCTCGCGCGGCGTGGGAGGCGCAACGTAAACGACCTGTCTCGCGTAAAAAAACGCGACGTTCGACGACGAAACGCGCGCTACGCACAAAACGTCATGATTATACCGTCAAATGATTCTTTGACAAGTTTGCCCTAGATTTTATCGCTATCGCGCGCGCGAGACAATGAACGCTTGAAACGGCTACGAAGGGAAGGTATAATCGGAAAAACGACGCGCTATTCAAGCGCGACGCCAAATGACAACCGGCGCTACGCGCCAGAAGGATGATAATGATTATGTCGAAAACACTAATGTGCGCGACCGCGCGCGCAACTCTCGCGCTCGTTATAACGCTCGCTACCTTCTTCGGAGCAACGACAAGAGCGACCGAACAGGACAAGCGCATGATTGAAAAGCGCGCAGAGGAAATCTCGCAAATACTACCCGACGGGCAAGAATTCGGCGCGAGCGCGAAACCGCAAGCGCTATGGGACAAGTTCGCGACGCTACCGTCCGCGAACGCCGTGATAAAAAGCGCGGAAAAACTCGCGCAAGCGCCGCCGCCCGTCATTACCGAAGAGCTCTACAAAGAATTCTACGCCAACGGCAATCGCGCGAACTATCAGCGCGAGTTCTTCCAGGCGCAAAGTCGATTTATTAACTTCGCGGTCGCCGAACGACTCGAGAATAAAGGAAGGTTTATACAACCGCTCGACGACGCTATTAAGCAGTTCTGCGCTCTAAAATCGTGGGTCTTGCCCGCACACGACGCCGGAGCGGTCGTTTACGACGGCAAGTCGACCTATTCAGATCTCGGCGCAGCAACTGCTGGAGGAGAGCTTGCGATCGCTATCAATCTGCTACGCGATAAACTACCGCGCGAAACCGTAGAGCTCGCTACGCGTGAAATCGAAAGGCGCGTCTTGGCGCCCTATGAAAAAGCTATTGAAGACGACTCGGTTAAAGCGGGAATAGGTATGTGGTGGGTGCGAACGACAAACAACTGGAACGCCGTATGCTCCGCTGGAACGCTAGCCGCCGCGCTCAATCTGATTCAATCGAAAGAACGAATCGCATACTATATCGCCGCGACCGAATACTTCTCGGAAAAATACTTTATGAAGGGGTTCAGTTCCGACGGATACTGTTCCGAGGGAATGAGCTACTGGAACTACGGATTCGGCAATTATCTGTATCTCGGCGCGCTCGCGCGAAACGCGACGAATGGGAAAGTCGACTTCTTCAGATTCGATAAGATTCGCGCTATTCTAGAGTTCGCGCCCAATCTCGAAATCGACAAATACAACTACGCCGTATTCGCGGACTGCCCGACGAACGCGCGACCGAACGCTACTTACGTCGGGTACCTGAGCCGACTCAAGGGATACGGCTATCTGGAATTTGAAGAAAAGGGACTCGGGCAGAATTTCGGCGTAGGCGATCTCATTCAGACGACCTCGATCGGCTACGACGAGGAAATTGTCTTTGACGAGACAGACGCGGAAGCGAGCAAATACGAACCGCCAATCCGCACGGAATTTCAAGACGCAGGCGTCGTTATATGCCGACCGAATCCGAACGCGACCGGAAAATACTTCGCGATCGCATTTAAAGGCGGCACAAACGCGGAAATGCACAATCACAACGACGTCGGCTCATACTCGCTACTCGTCGGCGACAATACGCAGGGAGACGCGAAGCCGGACGTATACGTCAGTCGCGATCCGGGAGGCGAGACCTATACCGCGCGGACGTTTAGTTCGAGGCGATACGAGGGCGAACTGCTTAACTCGTTCGGGCATCCCGTCCCGCGCATTGACGGAACGTTGCAATCTCCAGGCGGCGAGTCGCGCGGCGTCTTTCTGGAGAAGAGCTTTACCGACGAGCTCGACGTCGCGACCCTCGAGATAACCTCCGCGTACAAGGTTCCGAAACTAGAGCGCGCGACTCGGAAATTCGAGTATCGACGCGCTCATCAGGACGAGGTCGGTTACCTTGAAATCGTCGATCGCGTCGCTTTCAAAGAGGGCGAGACCGGCGCGTTTGAGACCGCTATTATTACCTTCGAGTCGGAGCTTGAGTTCAAACGAGTCTCCGATTCGCAATTCGAAATCGCGCTACCCGGCGCTAGCGTACGCGTCGACGCCAAGGACGAAAACGGCGACCCAATTGCTATCGACGTCGTTAAACAGATCGTAGGGGAAAAGGATCCAAATGTGCCCAAAAAGCCGAATAGAATCGCTATCCTTACGAAAGAACCTGTCGCAAACGCTACGATTACTCAACGGTTCGACGTAAAATAACGCGCGCAAGGCGAAAGTCTGGTCTACGTCCAACAAATTTCACCAATATTCCCCCCCCCCCGTCAAATTCCTCTTGACGGGGAAAATTTTTTCCCTTAAACTCCCCTCGAGCTCGAATGGGTTCGCGCTCACGAACAAATTGAGGTTCAACCAACGCAAGGACGACGCAATGCCCTCAAAAGACCGCGCCCGCGCAGGCGGTCGCCGCAAACCGTATGCGGCGACGTTGCGCATGGAACCGCTGGAATCGCGCGAGCTACTCGACGCGAGCCCGACGCTAGCGCCGACGTCTCCGGACGTCGACGCGGATTCTACGTTTCTTGCGTCTTCCCCGATCGCGTGCGTCGCAACGCTTGAGCTCGCGCCCGCGCCGACGGAACTCGCCGTCGCGCCCTGCGACTACGACCGCGCGCTGCTCACATGGTCGCCCGCGCCAACCGCGTCCGGCTATCGTATCGAACGCTCGCTCGACTCCGGCGCGACCTGGCAGGCGCATGCGTCAACGAATTCTACCAGCGCGCTC
>ONJR01000161.1 GCA_900318195.1 uncultured Planctomycetota bacterium | reverse complement strand
TTGCGCATGTACGACGCGTACTCTTAAAACGGAACGTATGAATTCATTGTCTCGATCGCGCGCCGGGCGCGACCAACGTGAAATCGCAGGTCTCGACCAGCCAAATTTCACGCTAACGCAATTTTGACATAGGTCGCTAGTGTCGTCAACCTTTAGAATTAAGTTAGGAAAAGATTTTATTGAAAATTTTAATATCACCATTCGACGGTTCGGATAATACGGGTTTTGATCGAATTTGCACGAGCCAAACAAGCGACTAAAATAGTCTGCGAACAATCTAAAGTGCGCACATCTTACCCAATTCTTCAGCCTTAACACGAAATATGCTATTGTAGCGGCATTAGATAGAAGAAAACAAGCGAAATTTGGACAAGCGTACAAAATTGACTTGACGGAGCTACCCTGTGTCGGTATAATTCGAGTATTGAAGACACGACGAGTCGCGTGCGCTCGTCATTGCAATGTTTGATACAGGAAAAACAAAATGAAAATTCAAGCGGTCAAGCTCTACAAAGACGGCTTCATGCTTCGCGGGTTCGCTCTCTCGGGCGAGGGCGCGGTCAACGACCCGGACTTTCGATATCGTTCGAGCGTCCAGAACTTTCTTATCGACACGGGCTCCGAGGTCATCCTAGTCGACACAGGATTGCCGAAAGAGACGCCCGACATGATTCCGGACGACAAGACGCAAATCTACCTCGGTTCGCGCATTCTGGACTACGTTTCCGCGCTGAAGGCGCTCGGGTACGCGCCGGAGCAGGTAACGAAGATTCTCGTAACGCACAAGCACGAGGACCACACGGGCGAATTGCGCAGTTTCCCGAACGCGAAGATCTACGTTTCGGAGACGGAAGCGGACGCGATGAATCTAACGGGCGAGAACGTCGTGCGCGTTAAATTCGAAAGCGGTCCCTACCATACCTTCGACGCGTCGGAAAAGATCGTCGACGGAGTCTATATGCTGCCCGCCAAGGGGCACACGACCGGCAACAGCATTATCGTCGCGGAAGACGAAGGGCTATTCTTCATGCTGCACGGCGACATAACCTACACGGACGAGGCGCTCTTCGAGAACAAGCTCTCGGTCGCCAACGAGGACATGCCTGCCGCGCGCGAGACCCTCAATCGCGTCCGCGCCTTCATCGAAAAGAACCCGACCGTATACTGCTCTACCCACACCCCGCTGGGATACGAAAACCTCGAAGCGCGCCAGACCTTCAGTCTCACGGAAGCGCCCAAGTACGTCGCGCCGGTTGAAGTCGAAGCTAAGGAAGCGACCGGCAAGTACGTCTGCTCCGTATGCGGAAAAGTATACGATCCGGCGGAAGGCGATCCCGAACACGGCATACCCGCTGGAACGCCCTTCGAGGAACTGCCAGACGACTGGAAATGCCCGAGATGCAAGAACGGTAAGGAAAAATTCAATCGCGCGTAGCACGGCTCGCGCCTCTACGACGGCGACGTATTACGCGCGAGTTCGCCGCTAAAAACAGGAGATTGTATGACGCGTGGAACGTATAAGCCTAGCGAGGAGACGAAACGCAGACTACTCGAAGCGGCGGGAGAACTCTTTGCGCAGCACGGGGTGAGTTCCGTGTCGTTGCGCGAGATAGCGGATCGCGCGGGGGTCGCGCTCAATGCGATCTGCTACCATTTCGGGGGTAAGGACGGTCTCGTTGCCGCCGTATGGAATTGCGCGCTTGATCGCTGGGACGACCGCAGATTGGAGAAGTACGTCGCGGACCACGAGGCGCTCTTCGCCGATCGTTCTGGTCAGCGTCGCTTGGTGGTCGGCGCGATCGCGACGCTGTACGACCAGTTCTGCGAAAATCTTGATCCGTTGTGGATCAGCGTCTTTTTGCAGCGTTCCTTTATAACGGCGCAGTGTCCTGAGCGCGTCGCGCGAGTTTTCGGCGTGCAAATGAAGGACGTGTTTTGCGGAATCTACCGTCGTATTACAGGGGACGCCAATCCTTACGCCGCTGTATGTTGGGCGCTAACGATCATCAGTCCGGGCTCAATCGTTACGGCGAGCGCGACGGACTTCACAACCTTTAAGGCAGTCGAGTCGATCGACGTCGCGCTGTTGCGCCGTCTGCAAGAGACGGTTACGCGCAACGCGCTTGCAAGCGTCGGACTCGGCGACGAAGAA
>ONJR01000160.1 GCA_900318195.1 uncultured Planctomycetota bacterium | reverse complement strand
TGCAGGATGGTCGAAAACTCGCTCGATATAAAAAACGATGGAAAGTCGAACGTACAAACGCTTGGCTCTTAAATTTCAGGCGTGTTGACACTCGATACGATAAATTAATTTCAAGTTACTTTGCCTTCGTTCTCCTTGCATGCATTATGATTGTGTTAAGGAGGTTATGAAACGACTTCTAGTTGAAACTGCAATGTTCCATACCAAACAGATCTTCAGCGATAAATTAAAAGCTTGTAACTTCGAAAAGCAAGTTGTCGAAACAAGAATAAAAGTTACAATACTCAATCGATTTATCGTTATGAACAATTATTTTTATTAGCAATATTATTCAACAACTCCTATCATCACTATTACAAACGCTTATAAAGATCGTAGACGTTTGTAATAATGATGAATGAAATTTAACCTTAATGAATCGATCTTGTTCCGTAGTCAGAGAGAAATCGTCTAACGCATGGAGAATAATTAATCGTCGTTTTCCCCGTCAACGAGAATTGCATTGGAAATTTCGTAACTTCCGCCTTGCCAACCATACAATCTAAATCTCGGTTCATCGTCGAGGAAACCTAGTAGCTCCTGGTCGTTGATAGTAGCCGAAACGGCTTCGACGCCGTCGACGCATCCAATCAGTCTTTTACCGCGACGTACAAGTTTGAGACGATAAGCTGTTCCCGGCTTCCATGTCGGCGTCGGCGACTCGGCGAGGATGATGCGGTCGGGCGAGTCTTTATATCCGACAAGTAACGCGCCGGACGGATTGACTTCAAAGAAAACGGCGTGGAATTGTGCGGGCGCTTCGGACGCTCCAAGCGCAATGAACGCATACGAGAGCTCGCCGTAACTTTTGAACGTGAGTTCTAGCGAACAGTTTTTTCCGAGCGCATATTCTATTGTTGGAAAAGTTTCGCGATAGCTCTCCAAACGCGCGGCGCCGTAGCGAAACACGACGTCGCTTCGACGCTTGCACGAGATATAACGGTCAAACTCTTCTGTAGGGGCGCTTCTAACGTAAAGGTAATTTTTGTTCTCCGTAGCTGAGTATTCGCACGACGTTGCGTAAAGTCGATTATTAGCGATGGAGATAGCCCAAGCGTCGGCGGTTGTTCCGCCGTCCCGTTTAGGCGTCGCGCCGTCGTTGCTACCAATAGATCCTGGAACGACACGCCACGATTCAGATTGAGTAGGATTATTCAAATCTATTTCGTATAGACGTTGCAAGCCATTGGGATCGTTTAACCAAGGAATTTGCCAGGTCGAATAATATCCCTTATCGCCGCATGTGAAACCTCCGCCTCCTTCTTCCTGATTCTTAACGAAGATCGATGCAGAACCGATCGCGTCATGCGATATTTCCGTAGCTAAATTTTTTACAATTAATCCTCTCACGTCCATATCTTGGGCGCCGTGATTCCACACGACGAGATAGTCCTGTGTTTTCTCGCGCGGATAAATGCGAACGCAATTAGCGCGACCGCCGGTTTTATTATCGTCCGGTTCGCGCGGATAATTCTTCCACAGCGCGACAGGTTCGTTCCAAGGACCGTTAAAACTGTCCGTTTGCGACCGTTGGATATAGGTTCCTATCCTCTGCCAATCAGAGAATCCGTTTGTGCCGTCGCACGTCGTGAAAAGTAGACAAGGAACGCCGTCGAGATCGCGAAACACAAAAGGATCCCCCGAGTATGTTTGACCTTCTAGAAGATCGACGACGAGTCCAAGCGGTTCCCAACTAGCGGCGCCTGGCGATTTCTTGTAGCCGTAGATTCGCGAATAGGAACCGCCGCGACCGCCCCCGTACTGCTCGTCGACCGAATAGTACGCGCAGAAGATAAAGAGCGTTCCGTCCTCGTCGGCAATAACAGACGAATTATTTTGCGGCGCGCACTGCGGATCATATTTCTCACCGGTTCCAACCGCGACGACTTCCGGCTCCGACCACGAAATAGTGCAAACAGGTCCGTTTGTACGGCATTCGCGAAAGGGCGCGCGCATTTCCGATAACTTCCACGTCCCCTGGAATTGCAATCCCGCGACAATACCGCTCGCTCGTTCCGACCCGCACGACGCCACTCGAATTTCCACGCGATCGCCGTGCGTCAACGCGATCGGTTTAATACTACGACGAAATTCGCGTCCGACGTCGAGCGGTGGAAACGTTTGCGGGTCGAAATTATGAGGTCGCGTGTGATATGCAAGTGGAAATTCGAATCTTGGTATTGCGACCGTCTCATCGATCCTTTTGCCGCGCACGATTAACTCAGCGACGATCGGCTCGTCGCGCGGCGGCAGACAGTTTGCCAGTCGGATATAGAATCCGCTCAGCGTAACGGGTTTGTCGGCGTTCCATTCGAGAATAATAGCGCCAGGCGCGACGTCCCGCGCTGGAATAGCTTGTTCGATTACGTTCGCGTTGCAAAGCGCCGTTAGTAACGGGAATAAAAGCGATGCGATCAGGATATGTTTCATAGGATGGTTGTCAAATACAGTCTGTTTTTAATTGTTGGTTGTAACTAACGCAACGAGCGGTTGCTCTGCGCGACGTTGCCGTCGCTAGCGGCAATTATACCGAGACCATTGCGCGTATGCAACGCTTGTTGAAATTTGCGCGACGTCGAATTATACTTGTATTGACGTTGCGCCTATCGGCGCGTTTGGAGTAAATCAAAGACAAAAGGAACGTAGAAATGCAATTGTTACCGCTTATCCTCGTAGCGCTAGTCTCTTTCGTGGAGTCGGCGGCGTCTCCTTCGGTAGAGGAAGATTGGCTTGCGCCTTGTGAAACAGCGTCCGACCGTTCCCTTTTCGAGCAGGCGTACGCCGTCGGGCGCCTCGAGCGCGCGGAAGGGGACGTTATCGTTGCCGAGCGTCGCGCGGACGGCAAACGAGTCGAATATTCGCTTATTACGACGTCTTTTATTCTTTTCGCGCCGCATGACGTTCCTGAATCGGAGACGTTCGCCGCAGAGCCGACATATCGCGTTCCGCGCGCGCATGCGCGAATCTGGCTACGCAACGGGGACGCGTTCGACGGCGACCTACTAAGGATCGATCGTCGTCGCGTCTATTTTACCGCTTTCGGTCGCGAGCTGACGATCCCGCGCGGTCGAGTTCGCGCGATACGCTTACCAGCGCGCGCGCGCGCCGGTTCCGACGAACGATGACCTCTTAGAGCAAAGGAATTCGACCATGACGAGTATTCTGCATGATCCCTTGTTTATTCTATTTCTAAGCCTTGCTATCGTTATATGTTCAATTATTTGGTTGCGTATCGGCGCCTTCTTTGCGCTACTATTGGGCGCGGTTACAGTAAGTTTCTGGAACGCGTCGCAACTTTCTGGCGCTTTTGACTATCTTGGCGCGTTTAGGAACGTTACTGACGCCATGGGTTCCGTAACGGGTCGCATAGCGCTCCTTATCGTGTTCGGCGCGTTGATCGGTAAGCTCATGACTGACAACGGCTCCGCCGATCGCATTGTGTTAGCGTGTCTGCGGCTCTTTGGCGAGAAGCGCGCGCCGATCGCGCTTACGAGCGGCGCTTTTATACTCTCGATCCCAGTCTTTTACGACGCGACCTTCTACCTACTGTTGCCGCTCGCGAAATCGCTCTACCGTTCGGTGCGTCGCAATTATATTCTCTATCTTCTTGCCGTAGGACTTGGCGCGACAATTTCGCATACGGTTATACCGCCGACCCCGGGACCGATCATTGTTGCCGACACGCTTGGCGTGCCGCTCAACGCTGCAATGGGCGTCGGGCTCATGATCGGCGTGTGTCTGTGTCCGGTCGCGCTTGCGCTCGCCTGGTTTATGAACCGTCTTCTTCCAAATCCAGCGCTATTAGAGGAGGTAGCCGACGAGCTCAATTGTGATCAAAAGTCGTCGGCATTATCGCTTGACGCGCGCGAGCTACCGCCGCTTGGAGTAGCGCTCGCGCCGATTCTCGCGCCGGTCGCGCTTATTGTCTTGGCGTCGATTCTATCCCTTGAACCGGTTGCTAATATTGTACCAGATCGTTTAAAGGCGATTGCGCGCGCGTTCATCTTTATCGGCGACGCCAATGTGTCTCTCGCTATTGCCGCCGTCATAGCGAGCGTAACGACGCTTATTTCACGACGACGACCGACGACGCGATCCGAGTTGAGTCATAAGTTGAACGCTGCGCTTACAATGGCTGGTACGATCATCCTAATAACTGCGATGGGCGGCGCTTACGGCGCAATGTTGCGCGCGTCTGGAATTGGCGAGCGAATAGAAGCTCTTTTTAGTTCATACGCTCTTTCTGGCGTTTGGGGACTTGCGCTTGCGTTTATTGCAACCGCGGCGCTGAAGTCGGCGCAGGGCTCCAGTACGACGGCAATGATAACGTCGTCGTCGATCTTTGCCGCGATGAACTTGACTAGCGTGGAATTAGGTTGCCATCCGGCGTATTTAGTCGCGACGATAGGAGTCGGTTCATGCGTTGCAAGTTGGATGAACGACAGTGGGTTCTGCGTTTTTTCGCGTTCGTCGGGCGTCTCGGAGTTAGACTGCCTCAAGGTGTGGACGCTTGGCACCGGACTACTAGGATGTTTCGGATTCGTTATTATTATGGTATTAAGTCGAATCTTTCCCATGATTTAAATTTAACGGCTCGCGAAGAAAATTAAAAAAGGCAAAACCTCTTTTGGAGATTTTGCCTTTTAGGGGGTCAAGTTCAGACGCTTCAATTAGCGCGAGCCGCTGAGATTGAAGGTAAAGACCTGCGTTACGTCGCTCTTGTCGCGACTGACTGGGAACGCGAAGTCGAGCGCCAGTGGAGCGGGTCCTAGCATAGGAATCGAGAAGCGCAGACCAACGCCGGGCGCGACTCGGTATCGACCCCAATGCTTAATCTTCTCGGAGACCGTGCCCGTGTCGCAGAAGACGACGAATTGGAACGCGTCGCCGCCCGAGACCGGGATATACAATCCCGCCGTGTTGTAGAACTCAAACGTACCGCCGACTCCGAAGCCTGTCTGCAGGTAGCGCGGCGTAACTTCACGATATTCGAACCCGCGGAGATTCGTCGAGCCGCCGCCGTAGTAGCGTTCGAAGATCGGCGTTTTATCGCCAGTCCAGCCCATACGACTGGAGAGTCCTAGCACCCAGCGTCCGGTGCCGTCGACGCGTTTGCGCAACGTTTTATAGTAGCGCGCGTCGAGCGTAACGCGTGGGAACTGGTAGTCGCCAAACGCTTGCTCGAACGAACCTTTGAGTAGGTAGCCGCCCGAGGGGGAGAACGGATGATTGCGCGTGTCGTAAGTCGCCGTCAGACCAATGTTGTAAAGGCGATTCGTACCGAGAACTGCGTTGAGATCCGGCACAAAGGGAACGGCGGGATCCTTAATCTTAACGTTATAAAGCCCGGCGTTAATCGTCGTGCTGAAGCGGTTCGTCCACTGACGACCGACGCGAATTTCGCCCCCGTAACGCGCTTCAAACCATTCGTCGTAGGAGTGTTCGCCGTAAAGACCCGTTACGCCAAAGAGGTATTTCGTATCGAAGACGTTCGGAACGTCCCAGGACACGCGATAGCTCTGTACGTTCGTACCGGGGCTCGCCTGGACGTTAAAGACCTGCCCGCCGCCGCGCCACGCGTCTTTCCAGCCGTCGCAACGGAAGAGGGCCGTCGGGAAGCGGAAGAGATCGAAGTTGCGTTCCGTAAAGCTCACGTTGCCGACAAGACCGTAGTCCGAGTTGACCCCGATCGACGCTTGGAACATACCAGTTCGACCTTCCTGTAATTTAACGAGCACGGTGCCGTCGTAAATCTCGTCCTCTTCGGGGGACGTCGGCGGTAGCGCTTCGCGTCCGAGGGAGTTGTAAACGCCGTCGGAGAAGCCGGGCGCCGTTTCGACGTCGCTTGAGCTAAGGTAAGTCCCGGCGCTCGATTCGCTACTTTGCGTATAACTCGGATTGAGCAGGTTGGCGGATTCGTAATTCGCGTAGTCCATGCCCGTGGAGTATTGCGACGTCGTCGGCGCGGGCGCGTCGTCGTACGATTTATAGCCGTATTCTGCGCCGGAGTTGCCCTGAGTCGTTACAGTCGAGAAGCCCGCTGGGATCGACCGCGTTTGACCGCGCACGAGACCGTCGTATTGCGGACGCAACCACCCGAAAGACCATGTAAAGAGTCCTGATGGAGGCGGAGTTTTCCCCGCGTCTCGATCGCTCGTAGCGCTCGCGCGCGGAGCGGAGGGCGTTTGTCCTTGCGCAACGCCGACGCTTGGACCGTACGATTGGAACGCGGTCTTATTCGATTGCGCGACGTTCGTAGGCTTGACAGCTTGCGCGTTCTGCTCCGTAGCGCGTCGCGCGGCGTCGTAGGACACGTATTGCGCGCCGGGATACGAGATCGGTTGCAATCTTGCGTCCTGCGTTTGACCGCGCGTAACGCGTTCGGTTGTTTGTCCGCGCGTCGTTGCGTCGGAATTCTCGTCCTCTTGCGACTCTTCTTCGTCGTCGTTGCGACGCGCTTCCTTAACGAATTGCGCGTCCCCTTTCTTCTGGAGAACGTAGGATTTCGATTCGTCGGGTATGACGGCGATTTCAGGAAGCTGTCCTTGCGCGGGGTCGTCGTTGAAGAGCCCAGACTGGCGTAATGTGTTTTCGCTCATACGTATTTTTTTACCGTTGAGCAGTTCGCCCGGCGTAATATCGAGTTGATTTAGCACGACAGGCAGCTTTGTTCGCGCGTCGACGGTCTTCTGATTCTTCCCTCCGACGTAATCTACGACGACTTCTTTAACGCGATAGCGGTGGTCTTCCACGATATCGTAACGAATATCGACGACGCCGACTTCGTCGGTAAAGACTTGATTCGGCGTAATATCGGCGCGCACGTAGCCAAGATCCTGGTACTTATAGCGCAACGCAATGCGATCAGCCTCTATTTCGCCGAAGTCGTAATACTGACCCGACTTGACCTTTAGCTTTGCTTTCAGCTCGTCGGACGAGACGACGCGATTGCCCGAGAAGGAGAAATTACGAATACGGTAGCGCGGTCCCTCGTTAATAATATACCGCACGGAGACCCAGGCGTTGTCTTTGCCGAGTCCGCCGAACCACGCGCTCTCTTCGTACTCGCGGTCGATGCGCGCGTCGAAGTAACCGAGATTGCGGTAGTATTCGAGTAGTTTCTGCACGTCCGCGTCGAGACGCTCGCGCGTGAATGCGCCGCCGATGAAGTAGAGAATACCGGGCTTAACGTCTACAAGATTACGCAGGCGCGCTTCCGAGACGACCGTATTACCGACGAATTTCGTGCGCAAAACGCGCTGACGACGTCCCTCGTCGATTAGGTAGACCACACCGACGTCTTCGGGATGATCGCCGCGTAGAATTTCGACGTGCGGTTCGCCGTAGTCCTTGCTCTTATAGAATTCGATAATACGAATTCTACCGTTCTCCACTTCGTAGGGATCCATTCTCGATTCGCCTGGACGCATTCCGAGCTCTTCTAGAATGTCGTGCTTCGAGATGAGACGATTTCCGACGACTTTAACGTAGCGCATCATTCTTCGCGGCGTGAGATCGAAGTTTACTACGACCTTTCCTGGATTATCAGCTGAGTATGAAGTCGAGACTTCGACGTCGATAAATTGCTTCGTTTGAATTAACGCGCGCTTGTCTTCTTCGAGACGCTGCTGATTGAATTTCGCGCCGATTCGCGTTCTGACGATTTTATTGAACTGCTGCGTTGACATTTCGAGTCCGGAGATCCGAATATCTTCGACGATCAGGTTGCGCTTCTCCTCGTCCGTTAGCTTGCTCGCTTCGAGAGATTGCGTCTTGTTGCGCTCCAATTGCGCCTCTTGATTCGTCGTTTCGAGCGGCAGGTTCTTTTCGAGATACGTTTGCGTACTGTATTCTTCACGCGGCACGGCGTTGAAGGACTCGCGGAACGGCGCGTCCTGCTCGGTTACGACCGTATTGTCGACTTCCTTTTCCGGCGCGGTGAGGTTCGTCGCGTTGACAGTAAGCGCCTCTTGCGGAATCTCGAATCGAGACGCGACCATAGGCGTCTCGTCCATCGCAGGTTCGCGCGCGCCCGCAGGATTGAGCGTTTGCTCAGGGTTCGAGAAGATCGATTCGTTTGCGAACCCTAGCGTAGCGTCGGAAATCGTGGGGAAAGAATCGAGCGCGAGCGCTTGTGGGGCGGTTGCAACGATCGGAGTGGAGGCGGTCGGGAAAGCGGCGTTCGTCGTCGCGTCAATTTGCGTTGTTGCGTTAGGATTTGTCGCGATCACAGCGGTGGCGCCTGATTCGAGAACCTGATTCGTTTCCGGCACGCCGGCGGTCGGGTTAGCGAGAGTCGGATTCGGCGCTAGATAGAGTGGATTTTGATTCGTCGTCGTCTCGAGTTGCGACGTTGCATTCTGTGGGTAAGCGAGCGCCTGCTGCGGGGTTGGAAACGGTTCAATTTCGGGCAGATTGTTGAAATCGGGCAGATTTCCGTGAGGGGCGGTAACGTCGTCGGTCGTCGCGAACCCTAGATTGGCGTCGCCGACAGGCTGTTGCTTCTGCGGAATTTCTGTCTGCATTGCGACGAGCGGCACGCTCGCGGACGGTAGCTGATAATCGCCGAACCCTCCGGCGTTTGAATTTTCGATATTTTCGATCGAGTAGTCGGCGAATCCTGCAGTTTGTCGAATGGTATTTTGCGTTGCGTTTCCGGGTCTGAAGTTATGTTGCGGTTGCGAGACGCGGTAATTCTTTTCTTGCGCGGGTTGTGGCGTTTGCTCGAGATACTGCGCTTGCGCGATTCCGTTCTTCTTCTGCAGGTCGTTTGCGTTCGCCGGTTGCCGCGCGTTGGTAGTCGCCGTGCGGACGCTGGTTTTTGCTTGACCGTTTTCAAACGAAATTACGCGCACGGTCGACGATTTCGGAGCGGAGTTCGGTTTCTTAACGAGCGATAGATTAGGAGACCATTCTTCTTCGTCGTCTGGCGTTTCTCCACCGTCAGGATTATCGAGATAATCAGAGCTTAGCGCGCGCAACGCGTTGAAATCTTTGATCGAGGTTCCGGAAGCTTCCTCGAGAGTCGCGACTTTTCCAGAACGCGCGGTTTGCGCATAGAGATTCTGCGATAAGGTAGACGCCGTAGCGATAATTCCGAGCAGACACAAGGCAAGCGCGCCGCTTTCGCGCGTCCATGCGACCCAGCGAGTTTCACGCGTTTCGCCGCGCGACTCGCGCGAGCTGAAAGCTAATTGGAACTTCCTTGAGCTTGATCTTGACGTCATTTTGTGTCGAACCTTTACGATCGTTGGCGTTCGTTCGCCTGTTGAATCCTTCGCGCCCGGCTGTTTCAGCGATCGCGATGCGACTGCGTCTTTTCGCGCTATGACCGCTTCCGTACGATCATTTTTCGCGAACCAGTAACCGGACGATTGGCAGGATACAGAATTTTCTCAGATTCGACAAGTCGTATTTTTATTTTTTCCGCGAGAGACTTCACGCCGCTTAGAAAGCCGTAGCGTCCCGACGGCGACCCCGAGACGCTACTATAGTATATTGCGCAATTGTCGTGCCGTTATTTGCCAGGCGCCTGCTGACGATCAGCTTGCGGCACGTATTCCGCGAGCCGCTTGTCGGCGTAGATAGGCTCGAAGCGCGTCATGCGCTGACGTCCGTTGTACATTGGCAACGAGAGCATATCCTCGCCGACGAGCGGCTTCAGATACTTCAGGAACGCGTCCGAGACGTCGCAACCATTCGGGAGTATCCATTCTTTCGGGAAAGTGCGCTCGCTATTAGCAACTTCTGCGAGCGGCGCTTTATCGTAGCGCACGCTGTAGATCATGCCGGGATCGCGTAGAATCGTCGACATATACCCTCCTTGACCAGTCGCGGCAAGTTCGACCGCCTTCTGACCCAACCGAAACGCTTCGTCTAAATCGACCGTCGAAGCGTAGCCCATCGAATGGCGCTGGTCTGTGCCGGGAACGTTGCAACGCGCGGCGCCCTTCGTCGCGAGCCCGACCGAATTCAGGTAATTCACGACCGTTTGCGCGACCGTAACCTTACTCGCGCCGAAATTAGTGTGACCAAAGGAGTCCTTAACCGCGCCGACGTCGCCTACGTTAAAGCCCTCGCTAACGACCACGACGCAACGACCCGCCTGCTTCAGCGTCTCGTTTACTTGGTCCGCAAGCTCTTCGAGCGTGCAGGGCGATTCCGCCAGATAGATAAGAATAGGATTGTCGCGCTTAGGATCGGCGAGACGCGCCGCCGCTGGAATGAAACCGATTTTGCGTCCCATCGCCTGCATAACGAGCACAGGGTCGGCGGGACACGAGCCCTTATTCTCCTCGTTCGCGTATTGCGTCATGTGAACCCAGTATTTCGCGGCGGACGCATAGCCCGGCGTGTGGTCGATGAGTTTGAATTCCGCGTCTCCGATATCGTTGTCGATCGTCTTCGGCACGCCGACCGCCTGCAGTTCAAGTCCGCGTTCCGCCGCGAGCTTCGCGATTTTATTCGCCGTGTCCATTGAATCGTTGCCGCCGTTGTAGAGGAAGTAACCGACGTTGTGCGCCTTGAAGACTTCGACGATGCGCTCGAAATCTTCCTGCTGCCACGACTTCAGTTTGTACCGGCATGTGCCGATCGAGCCCGCGACCGGCGTATAGCGCAGTAGCGCGATTTCGTCCTCCGGCTGCGCTGTCAAGTCGAGGAATTCCTCTTTCAACGCGCCCTCAATTCCGTGACGCGCGCCGTACACGGTTCCAATATTGTCGAATTCGCGCGCCGCTTCAATTACGCCGCGCAGACTGCTATTGATTACGCAAGTTGGACCGCCGCTCTGTGCGACGACGAGATTTTTACGTTGCGTCATATTACGCTCTCCTAGTTAAAAATAGTTTCGACCGCGCGCTTGCGCGCCAGCTCTGCGACGTTCGCGCCAGGTTGCGCGCCGCATTCCAATATATCCTTTTTTTCGATTTTGACAACTTATCATGAGTTTGACTCGCCGTTGCGTTCGCGGACGATGAGAGTCGCCAATGTGAAGCAAGGAAAGAATTGCGCGTGTTTGGCAAATCTGGCGAGATTTGATTGAATTTGCAAAATGGAACGTGTCGATAAATGTTGCGGACGCGATAGTCTGCGGGAATTGGCGTCATTACGCGGTTCAGTTGGACGCGTTAATTGACGCCGGTCGTCGAGGACTAGCGTGGATTTGCACACGTGTTTTACCGGTCGGCGTAGCTTGACGCGTTTGGCGCGTTTTGCGTCGACGCGGTTCCTTGCCTCGCCGCGCCATCTTACCAAAAATTTTTGCCGTTTTTGATTGCAATTGTTGTAAGTCGCGTAATTATATAAGTTGCAAATTTGATTTTAATATTGACGCTAACGTTAATTTGGTTATAATTGGGACATATTGCGAAACCGGTAAAACCTGTTAAATCGGATCGATCGCGATCCTTTTGGCGGGCTTGGTTGACTATCCGGTCGCTGTTGCGAGGCGTCGAGCTTCGCGCGGCGCGTTCGGGAGCGCAAGAAGGCGTTGGCGTCGTCGTTGTATGGGACAGCGACGTACGCGAGCGGCGCTTAATATGACGACTGGGCGGCTCGTTTGGTGGAGAATCGCGTCGTGCCAGATAACACAGGGATTGGAATATATGACTTTTAAAACGGTGTACACAACAGGCGAAGCCGCTAAAATTTGCAAAGTTAGTCAGCAGACGATAATTCGCTGCTTTGACTCTGGCGCGTTGAAAGGATTTCGCGTGCCGGGTAGCCGCTTTCGTCGCATTCCACGCGATAGTCTCCTCGCGTTCATGAAGGCCAACGACATTCCGACGGACGCGATCGAGAGCGGTAAACGAAAGATTCTCATAGTCGACGACAACGCCGAGTTAGTCGAGTTGCTTGTGAACGTATTCGAGCGGGACGGGCGGTTCGAGACCCGCACGGCGAGCAACGGCTTCGACGCCGGAATGCTGGTGAGGGAATATCGTCCCGACCTGATTATTCTCGACGTCATGCTGCCCGATATTAACGGAAAAGACGTTTGCGTGCGCGTGCGTAGCGATCAGTCGTTGGAGCAGGTCAAGATAATCTGCGTATCGGGCGAAGTCGAGTCTGATCGCGTTAGCGAGTTACTGCAGGCCGGCGCGAACGAGTTTCTCCCGAAACCGTTCAATACAGACGAGCTGATCGAGCGAATTTGTCGGCTCTTGAATATTGACTCGTATCGGTAGTTGCGGTTAGGCGTCCGTTAGCGATTCTCCGAGCGAGCGCTACGTCCGTTTAAAAGTCGTGTTGGGTCGCGGTTCACGGTGAACCGCGATTTTCTTTTTCAAATCTTGGCGCTACTTGCGATTTGAGGCGCTCTTATTCATGAAGAACTACGTTGAGCTTGAAAGGCAGGACGATTTCGCGCGCGCTGCGGAAGCGAAGACCTTTGACTATATGGCGGAATTTGCCGCCGGCGCTGGGCACGAACTCAATAATCCGCTTGCCGTAATAAGCGTTGTCGCGCAGACGCTTCTCCGCGAGGAGACGTCGTCTGATAAGCGTCGCGCGCTCGCGACCATAATCGATCAGACGCGGGTAGGGTACGAAATGCTAGCGTCGTTGCGCTCCTTTGCGCGTCCGCCAGTTCCGTCGTTGAGAAAGATGAACGCGCGCGAATTCTTCGAGGAGCGATTCGCACGTGAACGCGCGCTACTAGCGGAGAGCGCGATCGAGACGCGCGCCGACAATACGCTCCCTAACGATCTAACCTTTGACAGCGACCCGGAATTCCTCGCGACGATTATTCATTCTCTTACGCGCAACGCGTCCGAGTCAGTTCAGGAGCGCGAGCGCGGTAAAATACTTCTAACCGTCGAATTGAGTCGCGGCGGGATTCTCGTCGGCGTCGAAGATAATGGCGACGGTATGACGGAAGAAGCGCGCGCGCTTGCGTACGCGCCCTATTTTTCCGGTCGTCGCGCCGGACGCGGACTTGGCGTCGGTCTACCGCTCGCGCGTCGGTTCGCCGAGAGATTAGGCGCCGAATTGTTTGACGAAAATGCGAGGGCGTTTGAGTCGGGAACGCGATGGAGCGTTTTTGTGCCGATTGGTACTTCGGACAGGATTGAGCGTTGATCGCCAGCTTGGTCGATTCGCAATTCTGCGCGTTAGATAACTTCGCGCACGTTATTTTAAAAAACGGAGGAGAACCTCGCGCGGGCAAGGTTCTCCTTTTCTTTTACGCTTCGATGAAGTTCATTTAGAACGTCTCGAAGTTTTCGTCAAAGAGTTCGGCGAAGGCTAGGTCAAGTATCGCTTTTGATTGATCCGCCTGGCGCTCGTACGCGCCGAGATCGACCTTACCGCCGACGATTCGCGTTTTACCGGCAAGGTCAGTCGCCGTGAGAACGCTCGCGGTCGAACCTTTGTCGAGCGCCTGGGAGTTCGCGGCGAGTGTGAAGTCGCCGACTGAGACGCTGGTAAAGAGCGGGCTTCCGGACTTATAGACAAGATTGTTCTTACCGCTCGACCATGCCGAATAGGTCGACAGCGTATTGATCGCTTTGAGAACGCGTCCGGAGGTTTTCTTATATACGTCCGTCTTACCGGTATTGAGCGCTATTATCGAGTTGCGAATCTCGAGCGTTCCATAAGCGGTTTCCAGATGGAGACCCGAGCCGGAACTCGTCGCGTTATTATTGGCGATCGTACTATTCGCGATGAGGATTGATTTCCCGTCCGCGCCGTAACTGTAGATTCCGCCGCCGTATTTCGCGCTATTGTTCGCGACAAGGGTATTGACGATCGTCGCCTCGCCCTTACCGGCGACGTAGATTCCGCCGCCGCTCGTCGTCGACTTATTACCGACGATCGAGCAATTAACGATATTAACCGCCCCGACCGCGACGTAGACCCCGGCGCCGTGCGTATGCGCGCCGCCCGTAATCGTTAGGTTTCTCAGCGCGTACTCGTCCTCCTCGCCGCCAAGGAAGCGCAAAACGCGCGTCGCACCGCCGCCGTTAAGCGTGATCCGATTCGATTCGCCGTCGATCGAGAGCTCCTTCTCAATTAGCAGTTCGTCCGAAAGCGTAATCGTTTGACCGTATAGACTTGTTGCGAACGTTACGGCGTCGCCCGGCTCGGCGTACGCGACCGCTTCCCGGAGCGAGATTACGTTGTCATAGGGGTCCACGACGTCGTTGGTAGCTGTAACGATCGTCGAGGGCGTTTCCCTGGCGAATTGCCATTCGTAAGCGCCGAGGTCAACGGCGGCGCCGACAATTCGATTCGCGTTTGCAAGATCGCGCTCAGTTTCAACATAGTTATTATCGCCTTGATTAATAGCCTGCGAACCCTGAGTTAGAGTATAATTGCCAACGTCGACGAAGAGCGGTAGCGACTCGTTGTATGCCAAATTGTCGCTACTGCCGCCTGACCAGCCGGTAAACGTTGAAAGCGTATTATACGCTTTAATACTGCGAGACGACGTTTTCTTATAGACGTCGCTCTTGACCGTATTGAGCGCGATTATCGAATTGCGGAGTTCAACTGTGCCGTACCCTGTTTCCGTAAAGAGTCCCGAGCCGTTCGACGTCGCTTTATTTGCCGTTATTGTGCAGTTCGATAGCGCTACCGACTTGCCAGACGCGCCGTAGCTATAAACGCCGCCGCCGTATTTCGCGCTATTATTCGCTATGAGCGTGTTGACGACCTTGGCTTCCCCTTTACCGGCAATATAGAGCCCGCCCCCCGAGGTTGTCGACGTATTGCCTACTATCGAGCAGTTAATAATATTGGCTGTGCCCGTTGCTACATAGACGCCGGCGCCATGAGTATGACTGCCGCCGGTGATCGTTAGACCCAAAATGGTATATTCGTCGCTCTCAGCGCCCAGGAAGCGCAACACGCGCGTCGCGCCGCCGCCGCTGACCGTGATTCCGTTACTGCCGTCGATTACAACGTTCTTTTCGACGAGTAGTTCCGAAGAAACAGTTATCGTTCGTCCCGATAGTTCTGGCGCAAAGGATACGACGTCGTACGATTGCGCGTAGGCTAGCGCTTCGCGTAGCGATATGAGTCCGTCAGTCGGGTCGACAACGTCCTGAACGGTCGTTACAAGCGTCGACGGCGCTTCATTTTGCGTTTGGAATTCGTATGCGCCGAGGTCGACGCTTGTTCCAGACAATCGCGGGTTGCCGACGAGATCCGTATCGCTGAAGATAGCGTGACTCAAGTCGATCGCTTGCGAATCAGGCGCCAGCGTATAGTCGCCGACGCTCGAGTCGGCAAAGAGTGGGCGCGACGAGTCGTATACGTAATTACTTTCACCGCTCGACCATGCCGTATAGGTTGAAAGTGTGTTCTCCGCCACTATGTTGCGCGCCGACGATTTCTTTTGCACGTCGCTCTTGCCCGTGTTTTGAGCTATGATTGTATTATAGATTTGAACGATTCCGTTCGCCGTTTCCAAATGCAAGCCCGAGCCGGACGTCGTTGCCTTATTACCGGCGATCGTGCAGTTCCAGAATAAGACTTCCTTGTCGGCGCCGCCGTAAGAGTAGACGCCGCCGCCGTAGGGCGCGCTATTATTGGCAATGAGGAGATTGTCGGCGTACAGCGACGCGGCGCCGGCTACGTAGATTCCGCCGCCCGCCGTCGTCGCCGTATTATTAATGAACGAGCATTTCCTGACGTCGCACCAACCTCCGCCAATATAAACGCCGGCGCCCCGGACGTCGTAGCCGTTCGCAATCGTTAGGTTTTCGAGCAGTACGTAGCTGGCGACTCGAATAACGCGCGACGCGCCGCCGCCGCTAAGCGTGATATTATGACTCTCGCCGTCGATCCAGACCGACTTGTCGATAAATAGTTCCGAATTAACCGTTATTGTCTGACCGGCGAGCGAAGCGTCGAAGGTTATGTAATTGGACTCGTCGCTTGCATACTCAATCGCTTCGCGTAGCGAGATAAGGTTATCAGTCTCGTCTACGACGTCTCGAAGCGTTGTTACGATAGTTGAGGGCGTCTCCGCGACTGCTTGCGGTTTAGTCGAACAGCTAATTGCGGCGCTGTAGTCGGAAGAACTGTAGGAACCAGAGCCTTTAGCGAGCATCCGCAGATTGTACGTTGTATTAACGTCGAGATCGTCGATTGTATAGCTTGTCTGAGACGCCGCTATTGTTGGCAATGTCGTCCAAGTGGTTGCGTTCGACTTTTTGAACTGCATTGTGTATCCGGTAGCGTTTGTGATCGCGTTCCAAGTTACGGTAATCGACGTTTGGGTTGAATCGAAAGCGGTCAACGTTGGGACTGCGAGTTGTTTCGTCTTCGTCGCGTAGGTTACGACGGCGCAGTAGTTCGAATCGGTATAGACGCCGGAACCTTTGGCGAGGAGGCGAATATTGTACGACGTCCCGGCTGCGAGGTCGGTGAGCGTATAATTCGTCTGCGACGCCGCGATTGTCGGCGCCGTCCACCAGATCGATCCGGTCGACTTTTTGTACTGGAGCGTATACCCTGACGCGTTGGCAATAGCGTCCCAAGCAACCGTTATTGACGTCTGCGTGGAATTGGACACAGTCAGATTTGGCGTAGCAAGTTGTTGCGAAAGCGTACTGCAAGTAATCGCGTCGCTGTAGCTCGAGTCTAGATAGGCGCCGGTTCCCTTCGCATACATACGAACAATATATGGCGTTCGGACGTCAAGACCGTCAAGAGTATAGCTTGTTAGCGACGGCGATAGCGTTGCCGTCGTCAACCAGGTCGAATCGTTTGTCTTCCTGTATTGTACAACATAGCCTGAGGCATTGGAGACGGAGTTCCAGCTGACGGTAATCGAGTTATACGTCGAACTCACGTCAGAGAAAGTCGGAGTCGATAACGGCTGCGTCGTTGTGCTGTAACTTACGACTGCGCTGAGTTCCGAGTCGATATAAGTCCCGGAGCCGTTGGCGAACATCCGGAAATTATACGTCGTACCGCCGGCAAGACCAGATACCGTATGGCTCGTTGACTCAGACGCTATCATCGGTTCCGTCTGCCAAGTCGATTCGCTCGCTTTCTTATACTGCAACGTATACCCAGACGCGTTAGCAATTGCGTTCCATGTAACGGTAATTGAATTTAGCGTTGCGTTCGATCTCGAAAGAGTTGGCGTCGATAACTGACGCGTCGTCGTTGAATAGCTGATCGTTCCGCTGTAATTGGAGTCGCTATAAGCGCCGACTCCCTTCGCGAGCAGACGGAAATGATACGTCGTTCCAGCGGTGAGTCCCGAAACGGTATAACTCGTCTGCGAGGCGTTGAGCGCTGGCGCGGAAGTCCACGAGGATGCGCTCGACTCTTTGTACTGCAACGTATAACCCGACGCGTTTGCAATAGCGTTCCATTTAACCGAAATCGAATCTTGATCAGAATCGACGGCGTAGAGTGTTGGGGTCGATAACTGTTGTGATTTCGTATTATAACTAACGACGGCGCTGTAGTCCGAATCGCTATAGACGCCGCTCCCTTTCGCGAGTAAACGCATATCGTACGAAGTTGCCGCAACGAGTCCTGAGAGCGTGTAACTCCGGAGCGACGACGAGATCGTCGAGACGGTCGTCCAAGTCGACGTATTCGACGTCTTGTACTGAAGCGTATAGCCGGAAGCGTTCTGAATACCGCTCCAACTAACAGAAATCGACGACGAAGTCGAACTTGTTACCGAGAGCGTCGGCGTCGACAACGGTTGCAGACAATATTCATACGCCCCGAGATCAACCGTTCCGTCCGCGATTCGCGCGTTCCCTGCGAGATCTGTCGTCTCCGTAACGTAACGATTTGCGCCCTTATTGATCGCTTGTGAACTGGTCGCTAATGTATAGACTCCGTTTGTGGCGTCCGTAAAGAGCGGCTTGCTGGAGTCATATTCGTAGTTGACGATATTGGCGCCCGTTGACCAGCCGGTGTAGGAGGATAGGGTGTTGCAACCTACCGAATTCACTTCCCTTCCATTGCTCGAAGAAACGCAAAGAATATCATTACCATTCGTCGCACTGTTAAGAGTAACGATAGAATTATATAGCGTGAATGATGGATATAGCCCTGATGAATATAAACCGCCACCCTTCGAATCGTTTTTAGTAGCTATATTCCCAGCTATTGTACAGTTGTTAAAAGTTCCTCCGTCGTACCCATAGACGCCTCCGCCACTATTGTAAGCGTTATTATCTGTTATCGAGCAGTTTGTAAAGGAATCACCTCTATAAACGCCACCGCCTGAGTTAGCAGCAGTATTTTTACTAACATTACAATTGGTGAAAGATCCCCCGTTCCTACAATAGATTCCCCCTCCATGCCCAGAGGTATTATAATTCCCTGCAATTATACAGTTGATAAATGTACCGTCACCGTAATTGTATATTCCACCTCCATGACTATTTGAGACATTATTGGAAATGATACAATTTGTAAATGAACCAACGATATGTGATGTGCTAGAATTGGTGATCATGCCAGCCGCTACTCCACCGCCGACGCCACTGCTACTCGAATTCGCTGAAATTGTACAATTCGTGTAATAGGTGTTTCCTAAACTGTAAACCCCACCACCTGAACTTGCCTTGTTGTTCCTAATAATACAATCCATAAATGTTCCTGATGAATTCTTATCGACACAAACCCCTCCGCCTGACCCATATCCTGACACATTTCCACCCGTAATTTCTAACCCATTAAAAGTAACGTCCCCCGCTCCTGCCACGTTAAAAACGCGCGATTTCGCGTTAGCATTAATCGTAATCCCCGGTTTTTGCGTTGAGCTATTCCATATACACGACGCGTCGATTGTAATTGACTTGGTAATCTCAAGCTGAGTTCCTCCGAGGGTAATCGTCTTTCCTTTGAGACTGTCGGCAAAGGTAATCGTATCGCCCGACGCCGCGTGATTCACTGCGTAGCGTAAGGTGCCTGACGTATCGGTATCGGCGGTTGACGTAACGCGCCACGTTGTGCTCGCAACGGCGTTGGAGAGCTCAATCGGCTCGGGAACTTCGGGATCGAACGTAGCGACGCACGCGATTTCCCCGAAGTTAGCCAGGCTCGCGATAGGGGATGCGTCGAGTAGATCGCGCGATTCCAAGCCTTCGAGCCTCAAGAGCCGACTTCGGGGCGCTCCTAACTTCGATTTGGCGCCCTGACGACGATTGACAACGCTATTGATAAAACGACGAACGACGGAGTGGCTGTTCTTTTTCATGTCTCTTTTCCTTACTTGGCGCTTCTCGCGAATATTTCTTGAGCGCTGACGAATATGGTTCTAATTTGGCGTCGCAAGGCGGGAATCACTGTATTTTTCCGACGAAAAACAATTTTTCGTTTGTCAAAAGCTATGGTTTTCGGTATGCGAAAAAACGCGATGAAAAAGAGATTTTATCAAGAAAATCTTCCAAATATGGTCGATTTTAGTTGAAACTGGGCTAGATAATGTTAAAATGCAGATGAAGCGTAGTTCAGGTGGTAAATTGCCGAAATGTATAGCTTTTGGCGCCAAAAAGTGTCATGACTTTTGGCGCTCTTTTTAGGCGCATACGTATTATAGCCAGATATAGAACAGTTGCGTTCTCTGAACCCTGCTTTTGCCGAGTTTCGACGTTCGCGCTTTTGAAAGACGGGAAGGAGCTTTTTGTATCAAAGGCGTCCATAATTGGCGCGCTCGTAGTTCAGCAGTAGTTTTCAACCAGCGCCTGGTAGCGCGCTAGTCAAATTCGTTTTAGAAAACCGCCCAGCCCGCTCTTTGTAAGAGCGCAACGATTTCTGGTCGGCGTTGTAGCAAAGAACCGTTGATCCGCCGGGTTGCGGGTAAACGACGTGTGTTTGATTCTGCTCGCAGTTTTCCTTTACCAGCGCGCGGCTTTATCGCCCAATCTTCTTCGCGCGTTCAAGAATGTCGTCCGTCGATTTAGCTTCGGTAACCGTGAAGAGCCTTAGATTGAATAGCTCGTTTAGATCGTCGACGCTCTTGACCGCGTCCCGCACTGCGTTCGGACATACGCCGAATCGCTCCCTGACCGCAGAACACAACACTTGACGCTGCTCCTTTAGCGTCGCG
>ONJR01000156.1 GCA_900318195.1 uncultured Planctomycetota bacterium | reverse complement strand
TGAGGACGACGCGAAGTTTGACGTTCGTTGGTATTTCCTTATCGGCGGTTGTTTCTTTATCGCGCTAGCGGTTCTGATAACGCGTCGTCGTCGTTCCGAACCGGAGCGGCAGGATGCGGACGACGTTCTCGCCGGTTAGTGAAAGGACGAAAAATGAGTAAAAGAACGCTGTGCATTTTGACGCTAACGGTCTTGCTTTTGGCGTCGTCGATCCCTTTTATCTTTCCCGAGCGCGCGCAAGTATTCTTTGCCAAGGCGTGCGGACGCGAGACGTTGATCTATCCCGCGAAGATTGATTTAAGTTCGGTCGAGCCTGGTTCCGAACATATAGCGCGTTTTCGCGCGTATAATTTAACGTCGCACGCAATCGCAATAACGACGTCGTCGACGTCGTGCGGCTGCTTGACGCTTAACGACGTACCCGACGAGTTGCCTTCAGGCGACTCGTTTGAATTGACGCTTGCGATTCACGTTCCGAAATACCAAGATCAACTTGACCAGTACGCGACGCTCTTTTTGAATGAAAGCGGCGGTCTAGCGATTCGGAATGTCCACGTTTTGGCGACAATTCCCAATCCCCTACCTCTTCCCAAGAAGAAAGAAGGCGGTTCAGCGAACCAATCGTCTACTTCCGACGTTGATTCCGCCAACGCGCCGTCTGCAAACGTTGCAAACGAATCGGCCGGTCGCGAGCAAGCGGACGAGTAGCGCGCTAAAAAAACTAACGTGCAGAAAATTATTGAATAAAAGATTCATCTTTTATTTTCGTCCCTTGCAATCGAGCGCTTGCGCCTATACAATACGTCCACTACTTCCATTCCCCCTGATAGGAGACAGAAGAATGAGAGCAACGTTACGGAATAGTCAGTTAGAGCGCCGAGGGTTTTCCCTGGTAGAATTACTGGTAGTTATCGGCATAATCGGCATGCTGATCGGATTACTATTGCCTGCGGTTCAAGCGGCGCGCGAGGCGGCGCGGCGGTCGCAGTGCTCAAATAATCTGCGTCAGTTGGGGCTGAGCGTCCAGTTGCACGCCGATTCGCACAAAGGGCTCCTTCCTCGCGGGGCTCGGCAGTGGAATTTTCTTACGTGGTCGACCTTTATTTTACCGTATATCGAACAGCAGAATTTGTACGGTAAGATGAGCGTCGGTTACTGTCCCGCCGGCTCCGAGAGCGGACCCGACGGATTCGTCTACGACCCGGACGACCCGATTGAAGGCGGTCGCTATTCTCGCGAGCAGAATCGATTGGCGTGGCGGACGCGCGTTCCGACGTACAATTGCCCTTCTGATTTAGAGAACGAATTCTATATGGAGGGACCGACGAAGTCGTGGCCTAAAGTAAGCTACGTCGCTTGCGGCGGCGCGACGGCGATCGGTTACAAAGGAGACGCGCAGTTCGGTTGGTCGACGGATTACTGGGCCTTACAATGGCAGGGCGGCGACTCGCTTGACACGGTGGAGAAGACTAGCGCGCTCTTCGGTATGCTCATGGAGATCGGCGAGCCTAGCGAGCGCGCGGCGATTTTTCAGAGCGCCGCCGGTATGGTCTCGCTTTCTTCGGTAAAAGACGGGCTCTCGAATACCTTGGCGTTTTCCGAAACGATCCAGACGTTCAACGATCTTGAACGCAGCTCGGAGCATTCTGATATTCGCGGCGGAGTCTATCGCGGGGACGCGGCGTTCTTCTCATGCTATTACGGACCGAATAGCGAAATGCCCGACGAGGTCATGAGTCCCGGATACTGTCATTCTCCTGATAAAATGGTAACGCTCGGCGCTCCCTGCGTAGTTGAAACGAGTTCTCGCGGCTCTTGGGAAGTTCGAATGTCGGCGCGGAGTCGTCACGCAGGCGGCGTGAACGCGTGCCTGGGGGACGGCTCGGTGAAATTCTACGGCGATACGGTCGACGTTAAAGTCTGGCGCGCGCTGAGCACGGCGAGCGGCGGAGAAACGGTTACGCCGTAACGACGCGCGAGGAGACGAACGCATGACGAACGAGCGCAACCTAGCGACCGCGCGCGAATACTGCGCGCATGCCCGCGCATCGCGCGTCGGCGTCTACGCGACGCTCGGCGCGCTATGCGCAACGCTACTACTTCTGCAAGCGTTTGGGCTCTGGAACGATTCCTACGCGTACAACGAGCACGGACGACTCGCAGCCGGACTCATTAAAATCACGCGCGCCGACTTTTCCCCTTTTCGCGTGAATCCGCCCTTACCGGATATGGTCGGCGCGCTGCCTGCGCGTCTACTCGGCGCGGAGTCGCCGAAGCGTTCGGAGCTCAATCTAGCGCCGTTTGCGCGTACGGAATATGGCGCCGGCAGCTGGTTCCTTGAACACAATGCGGATCATTTCCTTTACCTTCGTCTCGGTCGTCTGTGCGAACTTCTCTTTTCGCTCGTCGGCGCGCTTGCGTGCTTCTATTACGCGCGCTGGCTTTTCGGGGACGTTTCCGGTCTTATCGCGTGCGGCTTGTGGTGTTTTTCGCCTTATATTCTCGGATTTGGTCGTCTTGTGTGTCCGGACGTTCCTTCTGCCGCGCTTGGCGTCGCGGCGGTCGGAGTTTTTCATTACTGGCTTTCCAGTCGTACGCAGGGCGCGCTCGTCGCGTCCGGACTCTTACTTGGACTGGCGGAGCTGTGTAAGTATACGCTGATCGTCTTTTATCCGCTCTTTTTCATTCTTTGGCTCGTCTATCGTAGTCGCGATCTCCTTCGTAACGGAATTAGAGCATGGTTGCGCGAGTGCGGCGCGCTCTTCTTTTACGTCTTTACGCTAAGCGCGCTTGTAATTAATATGGGATATCTTTTCGAACGGACGTGCGCGCCGCTCGGAGAATATCGGTTTCAGTCGAAGTTATTTAGCGGCGCGGAGACGCTCGGTGAAGTTTCGGGACAGGGCGGCAATCGGTTTATCAATACGCCGCTCGCAAAGATACCCGTTCCCCTACCCTATAATTATGTGTTGGGAATCGACACGCAACGTATCGATTTTGAAAACGGTATGCCCTCATACTGGCGCGGCGACTGGCGTCAGCACGGTTGGGCGCTCTATTACGCGAACGCGGCGCTCGTTAAGACGCCGGTCGGCGCGCTCGCGTTATTGGCGCTCGCGCTCGGCTTGACGGCGAGGCGCGGCGCGTATCGACTTGCGCGGCGGGACGAACTTGTCCTGTGGGCGCCTGGACTTGCGATCTTCTTTTTAGTGAGTTCGCAGACAGGTTTTTCGATTCACTCGCGCTATATTATTCCCGCGCTTCCGACGTTTTTTATCGCGACGAGTCGAGTCGGTCGCCTCTTTTCGCATACGCGCGCGCTTCCGGCGCCGCGCCGCTTACGCGTTGCGCGCGTGTTCGCGCTTCTCGCAACGCTATGTCTCGCGCTGGAAGTTCTGGCGGTATATCCTCATGAGGTATCGTTTTTTAACAGGCTGACGCCGCTCTTAAATCCCTCGCGTCCTTACGCGCGACTACCGCGCAACGAGGAGCGCTCGCCGCTTCTGCGCGCTAAGAATTGGCTGACCGCCGGTAGTTACGCGGCCCCGCGGCAGTTCCTCGACTCCAACCTCGATTGGGGCGTCGAAGAATATCGGCTCGCGCAATGGTTGCGAAAACGACCCGATCTCGATTACCTTAACGTAACCTTGTGGAGCGAAGGATGGCGCGAGATTCATAAAGAGTTCGCGGAACACGTTTCCGAGTTGGGATTTGCGCAACCATATTGGCACGCGATTAGCGTGAATTGCCTGTACGAGCGCGACGAGACGCATCGATACCTTTGGAAGAAAGAGCCAGAAGCGATCATAGGCTACTCGATTTACGTCTATCGCGTCGACCCGAAAGTCGATCGACCGTCCTACTGAAATCGCCGATTATAAGACTGTCAGTCGTAAGAGGAATAAGTGAAGACAATGCCGAACACAAGCCGAAAGAAGAGTAAAACGTCGCTTATCTTGCGCCCAGAGCTGTGGCTACTAGCGCTCGCGCTCGCCGCAGTCTGGCTGGCGTTTGACGCGCCGACGCTCTACCTTAAATCGGCGCTCTTCTACCTTAATCCGCGCTATGCGCCCGAGTGGACGCGCTATCTTCTCGCGCTACTGCTCGTCTGGACGATCGTCGACTATAGCGCTCGACTGCTCTACGCGCGAATAGTTCGCCGTCGCGCAGCGGAGGCGCCGTCGAGCGCGGACGTCTCGTCGCGCGCAACGTCGGCGTGGCGCGTCTCGGAGAAATGGAACGCGGCGAGCGCGGTTCTCTTACTGGCGACGTCGCTCGCGCTGAACGCGGCGTGCGATTGCGGCTACCGTTCGGTAACGCGCAGCGCGCTGATTGAGGATCCTAGCGCGATTCCTACCCTTAGCGACTTTTCCAGTCGCGGCTCGAGCGCGGCGGTCGGAGGTTCGGCGACGCGCGGGTTTATGGCGCTTGGATGCGTAAGCTTCGCATGCTTGGCGTTTCTCACTCTCGTATACGTTTTGCGCTTGTCTTTATTGCAGCGTCGTTTACGCGCGTTGAGCGAACGCGCGATTCACGCGGCGTTATCGCGCTCGTACGTATCGTACGCAATAGCGCTGACGCTGTGGGACGTCGGCGTCTATCTTACCGCCTTTGTCGTGTGGTCGGTCTATCGGTATTATTATTTGCCAGTCGCAACCTATATGTATACCTATAAGATCGGTCGAGCGCAATTATTTTCCGTAGCTCTTATTATTATGGCGTTTCTTAGTTTGCTGTCGTTAGCCGCAATATTGAGGAGTGATAAGACATGAGAAATATATTACGTCGATGCGTCAAGTCGTGGGACGTCGTTCTAATCAGTTTAATCGGGGTCGTTTTTATCGGCTTAGCGATCTTTGGCGATCCGCGCTCGTTAGAGCGTCAGTTTGCGTTTCTTAACGTTAAGAATTGGGATTGGTCCCTTGTCTTTCCGATTGCGCTGACCTGTTGGTTTGCGTTCATATGGTATCGGATTTACTGCGGTTTCAAAGAAGAGACGCTCGACGACCGGGACACGGCGCTCGCGGCGCGCTATATGCGTATGTCGGTCTTTGTAACGGCGTCGGCGTGGCTATATTACGTTGCGACGCGACCCGAGAATTACGAGCAGATTCGTATCGCGTGGGATCGTATGTTTCGGCTAGGGGTCTATTCCTCCGGCTGGCTTGCCCTCTTTCTGCTCGGGGTCGCGCTCGCGCTTGCGACCGCGTACTTTTTTATTCGATGGATTATGTTGCGATTCTTTGATATGTAACTCGTTATGACGAAGAAGATGAACCAAACCTTGCGCGTTTTACTCGGATTAGCGCTCTTCGCGTCCGCAACGTTATCGCCGTCTTCGCGCGCGCGTAGCGAGCGGACGCCGGCGCCGGCGCGCGCGGAGTCAGAGACGTTGCGCACGATAACGCCTGGAACCTTCCCGGATTACGACGCCGCGACGCTTGACCGTATCGCGCGTACGAAATCGGCGATCGACGCGTCGAAGAACGGATACTTTGCGAATCCCGAGCTTGCTAAGCTCTTTTCCTCGTGCGAACTGGAAGTCGACGCCTCGGATCGTCGCGCGACGATTCCTTTTCGCTTGTACGTTCCGAAGTTGCAGGCAGGCAAGCGCTATCCTCTGATCGTTGTCTGGCACGGTCAGGGCGAGAGCGACGACGACAACTCGAGTCAACTGGCGCACCTCCAGTATGGAATCGAGTCGTTTTATCGTCCGCGCGCATTGGACGCGTTCGTTCTTGCGCCGCAATGTCCTCGGGACGCAAAGGACTGGTTTTCCTCGGAGAATCGCTTTGGCGTCGCGCCGCTCGAGTATTCGCTCGCGCTCATTCGCGCGGTAATTGAGAGCTATCCGATCGATCCTGATCGCGTTAGCGCGCTTGGCATATGCTCCGGGGCGGGCGCTATGCTGAACGCGCAACTTCGCAGTCCCGGGCTCTTTTGCGCCATGGCGTCGTGCAGTTACTTTGTCGGCGATTACGAAGCGACGGCGCTGACCGTTCCCTATTGGTCGTTCGGCAACGTCGACGACCGTTCGGCGCCGATCGAGCAGTTGCGCCGTACGATACGCAGCATTCGGCGTCGCGTTCCGCGCTTGCTAACAGAGAGTCGCGGAGGGCACGATTCCTGGACGAACGCGTTGCGCAACGAGCAGGTCTTAGCGTGGCTCGCGCGCCAGCGTCGCGGCGATTATTTAGCGCCGCCTCCCGGCGCGCGCATTTCGGTCGACCGTAGTTTTCGCGCTTGCGCGGCGTATTACGCGGTTCCGCTACTGCTCCTTGCGGCGCTTTTCGGTCTGGTCGAGCCGCGCGTCCGTCGCGCGTTGCGCGCTTGCGACTAGCGCGTTATTTTTCGAAATCGCAGTCCGGCTCGGGTCCTAGCGGGTCGCCGGTAACGGCGTAGGCGCGCGCGCGACTGCCGCCGCAACTATGTCGGAACGAACATGCGCCGCAGATTCCATGGTAATTGTCAGGATTCTGTAACGCGTTGAATAGCGGATGCTTCTGATACACGTCGACGACAGAATCGTTCGGGAAGCGCCCGCACACGATCGGTAGAAACCCGGCGGGAAAGATTTCGCCGTTGTGCCCGACGAACATGATACCGCGCCCGTCGGTAACGCCGAGCGGCGCGCGCGAGCGACCGCCTTGCCCGACTTTTTCCAGACCCTCTTGCTCCTTTTCGTCGAGCGGGCGGCCTTGGGTCTTCATAGCGCTCGCGAACGCGGAATGCGGAAATTGCGGACGCGTTTTCGGCGCCGCGAGCGGATCGCCGCCGTGTTCGAGTACGAACCGACGGTAATGAGGCGCTTCCGTCGTCTTAACTGAGAACGGCTTGGTTTGCGAGTGCTTGTATAGTTTCGCAAAGACCTCCCGATACTCTTGCGGCGAGATTCTCGTCTCCTCGACCCCGCGACCGACAGGCACGAGAAAGAAGACGGACCACATCATAACGCCCTTGTCTTCGAGCATATCGGCGATTTCGTCGACGAGCTTCCAGTTGCGTTTGGTTATCGACGTATTGACCTGAACTGGCAGTTGTAGTTCGCGCGCGTAGTTTAGCATATCGAGCGCTTTGGCGAAACTGCCTTCAAATCCTCGGAACGCGTCGTGCACTTCGGCGGTCGGTCCGTCGATGCTAATCCCGATTGCGGAGACGCCCGCTTCTTTGGCCTTTTTAAAGGCGTCGAAGGTTGCGAGCGGGGTCGCGGACGGCGTTAGCGCGGAGCCTATTCCTAGGTCGGTCGCGGCGCGAATAATCTCGAATAGATCTTTTCGCTTGAGCGGATCGCCGCCGGTAAAACAAATAGTCGGCTTCCTTGGAAATCGCGCGACGTCTTCAATAAGTTTAATCGCGTTCTCATGCGAGAGTTCGTCTGGCGCCGCGTCTTCTTGCGCGGACGCGCGGCAGTGTTTGCAGACGAGGTCGCACGCGCGCGTAACTTCGTAGTAGAACATTAATGGATTTTTCGGAAAGTCTTCGACAGTATAAGGTTCGCGTCGCATTTCGTATAAGTCTTTCTATAATATGAGAATGAGCCGAAATCGAACGTGTTGGCGCTTCGTTTCGGCTCGTTAATTTTTGCAAGTAACGTTTTACAGGGGCTTATCTTCCGCGCGTTGCAGGAGTAGCGGCGCGCGTGGTCGGCGCCTGTATCGCTTGCGCGCGCGCGCGATTAGCGGCGTTCATCGCGGGGTTCACGCCCATTCCCATTCCTCCCATCATCATGGGATTGCCGAACATTGACTGACCGCCCATATATGGCACGTTCAGCATAGCGGTCGGCGGCGTCGATTGCTGGCGCAGATACTGCATATAGGTCGCCAATGTCTTGGAATTGAGCGTTTTTAGCTCGATAATTCTCACTTTGCGAACGCTTTCTTCGAGTATTTCCTTATCGACGTCTTTGACGTATTCTTCGATCTCTTGCGCCAGCTGTTCCGGCGCGTACACTTCGATGCTATTGGTCGTGGGATTAGGCGTAATTCTCGGGGTTAAATTTCCTGGCATGAGGGTCGTTTGGAACTTTCTGGAGAACGCGCTTAGCACCTGCTGCGCCATACGCATAGCGGACGTGTTTTCGACTCGGATCTTGTACGGTTTGGTTATCGGTTGCGGAAAGAGATCGACGTCGTCTAGCAGTACGATCATCGCGCCGACTGCGTCGCGATCTGCTTTTGACCCGTAAACCATGAGCGTATTGAGCGCGACGTCGGGCTGAAAGGTCAACGGGGTCGCGTTGGAAATCGTCCGCATATTGATACCTGAACCGTAGTTCGAGTACACGTACTCATATCCGTATCCATATCCGTATTGACCGCGCTGTCGGTTCGCGCTAATGCGGTCGGCGAGGTAGGTCTGCAGTCTCGGCACAATTTGCGAGACGCCGACGTTCTCGATTTTATAGACGGTGTACTGTCGACTTTCGAGCAGTACGCGCTCGCGCGCCTTCGCGAGGTTTTCCTCCGTCATATAGGATAGGTACTTAGGCGATTCCGGATCGTCGGAGGGCGCTGTCGTCGCGACGAGCGGCGCGTTATTTTCTTCGTCGTTTTCCACGCCGCTCTCGTTCGTCGTTGCGTCTTGCGGCGCCGCTAGTTCGGCTTGCGCGCGGTTCGCTTCATATTGCGTCTTCATCTTCTCAACGACGTTCGTTAAATTCCGCTGAAATTCTTCGAGCGCGCTTTCGTCGGAGGAGGAAAGTAGAATCGAACCGTCGGGATTAACGACGACGTACACTCCCGGCGCTTGCGGCACGGCGCCTTCGACTTGCGTCGCGCGCGTCTGACTCTCCTGGTTCGTTTCACCTTTCGCTTCTTGCGGCGCTTCCGTGTTTTGCGGCGCTTCCGCTTCCTGTTGCGCTTGCGCGTCGACGAGCGCGCCGAACGCGATCATTTTAGGCGAGACGAGATTCCGCGCGACGGCGTAAAGAATCGGCGACCAAATAGCGGCGGCGTTGGCGTTCGTCGGCGCAGGAGCCTGCGCGGGAGCCGGTTCAACGGCGGGCGCAGGCGCAGGGGTCGGCGCGGGAGCCGGTTCGACGGCGGGCGCAGGCGCGGGTTGCGTTTGCTCGACGCTATTGGCTTCGGCTTCCTTCGTTTGTACGATTCCTCCGTCGCCTTGTACAACCTTCACGGGATTATCGCGCTTCCATTGTTTAATAGCGGCGTCGATAATTTCAGAGGTATTCCCACCGTCGATGGTAACGGTGCGAATTTGTCCCGAGTTTTCCTTAATTTGTAGCTTAGGAGCCGCGCCTTGCGCAACGTTTCCTTGCGTCTCGGTCGGCTCGGTTGGCTCAGTTGCCGCAGTCTTTTCTACGTCGAGATGCTCGAGGTCTTTAATATCGATCCGCCCTTCCGTCGCGGCTTCGTCGTCTTTAAGCTGCCGTTGCCTTTTGTCGTTGTCGCGCAGGTAGAATCTCTTGCCGTTCGTGGAGACGGCGCCGCTCTTGGAGGTTGTCGCAAAGGGCTTCATTTTTTCAAGCTCTTTTTCGCCCATCTGAATGAGCACGCGCCGAATTTCTTCGAGTAGATTCGGGGTCGCGCGTACAAAGAGCTGGTTCGAGTTGGCGTCGTAGCGCACGTCGGCGTAAGTCCCGTCGGTTTCTATCATCGAGAAGACCTGTTGCGCGGTTTGCGAGTCGACGTACGTTAGCGGGAAGATAGCGAGTTCGGTCTCTTCCTCAGCTAGTAGCTCGAGCACGTTCTGCACGAGCTTGTGGTCGTCTTCGCGTCCAAAGACAATCAGTTTACCAGTCGAGTCTCGATACATATCGATATCTGAACCGAGTTCGTAGAAGACGGAGTATAGCGCGCTATATGCGGACGAATTCTTAACGGTATACGTTTGGAGGTAGGCGTCGGAATCCGCCATTCCGCCTTCGCGAATCTCTTCGATGAGCTTTTCGACCGCTTCATGCTGAATCGCGGTTCCTCGCACGATTATGCAACGTTGATAGGAATCGAGTTCCACGCGGAACGCCGGGTCGCCGGTGTAGAAGTTTTGTAGCGCGGCGAGCACGCGTCTGAAGTTAATGTTGCCGATATTGAAGACCTTAAAGCTAGTGTTTCTTTCAGGGTCTTTTTCGTCGATTTCGGTAATGAGTTGTTCTATTTTGCGATGTTCGTCGGCGTACGCTTTAACGAGTAGCGATCGCGAGAGCTGATCGATAATAACGGTTGTCTGCGGGTACATTGTTTGAACCGCGCGTTGCGCGACGGCGAGCTGCGAGTTCTTGAGACGATAAACTTTTGCCGTCATTCCGTCGTCGCGCACGTCGTTGAGCTGGCTAATGAGCTCGGCGATCTTTTCATGCTCCTTCGGTTTCGCAGTAATAATAATCTCGAATTCCGACGCGCCGGCGCCGATCTTAATATTCGGATAGAGCGG
>ONJR01000061.1 GCA_900318195.1 uncultured Planctomycetota bacterium | reverse complement strand
ATTTGAGCGCGCGTAGCGTCGATTCCTCCTTTTCGGACAGGGCTTTTGCGCCTTTGGGAGCGAAACCCTCAATTCCGCCGACGTTCGTTCGCTCATTGATTCAGGTAATCTGGAGGAGAATATGGAAGAAGACGCCTTTTATGAATATTTCGCTCCCCGCGCCGAAGAGGCTGGTTTTAAAAAGGGCGAGAAAAGCGGTTTTGATAAGGGTAAAGATCAAGAGCGAGCGAGTATACTTGATTCGCAACGCGCTACGTTGTGCGCTACGGTTCTCGGTCGGTTTGGAGACGTTCCAGCGTCGATCACGACGGCGATTAATAAGGCGCAGAATCTCGACTCTCTGGTTGAAATGCGCGTCTATACGCTCACGAGCGCGAATTCGCTCGACGATCTTGTCGCCTATGCTCAAACCGCCTTGTATTAGCGCCGCGAACTTGCGTACATTTTTTACAAAGATCACACTCAACCAACATTAATAGTAACCATGTCGACAACCAAAGAACAAGAGCAATCGGAACTACACGCAAAGATATGGAAGATAGCGGACGCGCTTAGGGGCGCGGTCGACGGATGGGATTTTAAGGCGTACGTGATCGTCGCAATGTTCTATCGGTTCCTATCGGAGAATCTAACGGATTACGTAAACGGGATTCAGGAGGAGTACGACCCGAACTTCGATTACGCGAAGTATCCCGACGAGGGGATAACCGACGAGGTGCGCGAGGATATCGTCAAGACGAAGGGGTTCTTTATTATGCCCTCGGATCTCTTTGTGAACGTGCTGGCGCGCGCGAACGAGCTCTCGACGAATATGAAGGAGTCGAATCTCTTTACGGCGAGCAAGTCTGAGCGCGACGAGAAATCGGAGCGACCGGAAGACGAGTTTCTCAATGTGCGACTCAGCGAGATCTTCAAACGCATCGAAAATTCTGCGTTGGGCACGGCGAGCGAGAGCGACTTTAAGGGGCTCTTCAGCGATTTCGACCCGAATAGTCCGAAGCTGGGCGCCGGACCGTCGAAGCGCGAGGAGCGACTCCTCAATGTGCTCAACGGAGTGGCGGCGATGAATCTTTCGCACTCTGGCAATCGGATCGACGCGTTTGGAGACGCGTACGAATTTTTAATGGCGATGTACGCGTCGAACGCCGGTAAGAGCGGGGGCGAGTTCTTTACGCCGCAGGAGGTCTCGGAACTGCTCGCGAAGTTAGCGGTGAGCGGTCAGAAGCAGATTAATAAGGCGTACGACCCAGCGTGCGGTTCCGGCTCGCTCTTACTGAAGGTCAAGACGGAGGCGTCGCGCGTCTCGAAGGGCGGGGTAGCGAAGGGGTTCTACGGTCAGGAGATCAATTTAACGACGTACAACTTGTGCCGCATTAATATGATCCTGCACGGCGTGCCGTTCAATAAGTTCGACATACGCAACGGGGACACGCTCATGGATCCTGCGAAGGAGCATTGGGACGAAGAGCCGTTCGACGTGATCGTCTCTAATCCTCCGTATTCGATTAAGTGGAAGGGGGACGACGATCCGATACTGATCAACGATCCGCGTTTCTCGCCGCCCGGCGTGTTGGCGCCGAAATCGAAGGCGGACTTGGCGTTCGTACTGCATTCTCTCGCCTGGCTTTCCGAGCGCGGCGCGGCGGCGATCGTATGCTTTCCCGGCATAATGTATCGCGGCGGCGCGGAGCAGAAGATTCGCAAGTATCTCGTGACGAACAACTTCGTCGATTGCGTAATACAGTTGCCCGGGAATCTCTTCTTCGGCACGTCGATCGCGACCTGTATTATGGTTCTGAAGAAGAATAAGAAGGACGATTCCGTACTCTTTATCGACGCGTCGCGCGAGTTCGTTAAGGTTACGAACAATAATAAACTTACGGACGATAATATCGCCAAGATCGTCGACGCGTACGAAGCGCGCGAAGAGATCGGATATTTCGCACGGCTCGCGCCCTACGACGAGATCGCCGAAAACGACTACAATCTCTCCGTCTCGACCTACGTCGAACAAGAGGACACGCGCGAAAAGATCGATATCGTCGAACTCAACGCGGAAATCGCAAGGATCGTCAAACGCGAGCAGGAACTGCGCGACGCCATCGATAAGATTATCGCTGAAATTACGCTGTAGCGCTAGCGCTGTCGCGCCAAACAAACCCAAATTACCAAAAATTACCAATGCACGACGCCTACGTTTCGACGCAATTACATCCCACCGTAGGTCAATCGGGCTCGGGCTTTGCCCGGGCGCAATGGATGTATAGCGCGCAATGAGGCTTGAACCATATTGTCAATCATCAATAATATTCGTCGAATCAAACGGTAGTCCCGGCGAGCGAGGCTACGGGTTCGATTCGGCGGCGTTGCGTTGCACTGCGATCGTCGCGATAGTGTTGAGGTCGTCCCTGGCGCCCGGGCAGAGCCCGGGCTCGATTGACCTTCGGTGGGGATGTAATTTCGTCCACCCGTAGACGTCGCGCATAGGTAATGACGGAATGATTGACGTGGCGGGGGCGCAACCATAACCAAGATAAGAAGTTACCAATTAACCTAAAAAACAAGAGCGCTCAAAAATGCAAAGAGAAGATCAATCGAAGTTGAATAAACTGATTCAGGAATTGTGCCCGAAGGGGGTGGAGTATAGGACGGTTGGGGAGGTATATAGTAGGCTTAAAGGGACGCCAATAACTGCTGGAAAAATGAAGGAGATTGCAAACAGCTGTGGTGATATAAAGGTCTTTGCAGGTGGAAAGACTGTTGTTGACGCATTTGAACAGGATATACCGCAAGCGAATATTACAAGGGTTCCAGCGGTTCTTGTGCAATCACGTGGACTTGTGGACTTTATCTATTATGATAGACCATTCACATTTAAAAATGAAATGTGGGCATATACCTCAAGTAATACGCTTTGTGTAAAGTTCCTTTACTATGTTCTGAAGAACAAAGTAGATTATTTTCGAGAAATGGCTTCAGGAATGGGGGCATTACCACAAATATCAATTCCTGTAACAGACAACTTCCCCATCCCCGTTCCCCCTCTCCCCGTGCAATCGGAAATCGTGCGTATTCTCGACGCGTTCACCGCGCTTACGGCGGAGCTTACGGCGGAGCTTACGGCGGAGCTTACGGCGCGCAGGAAGCAGTATGAGTATTATCGGGATCGGTTGTTAAAGTTTGACGATTTGCCAGGGGAGGTGGACTGCGTGGATTGTAGTGGGTCTGTTTCTTGGGTGAAGTTGGGGGAAGTGTGTACTTTCAAATATGGTAAAGGTAATACTATTCCTAAAAAACAAGGTGATTATCCTGTATATGGATGCAACGGAATCGTTGGGTCTACTGACGTCTATAACAGCGAAGATTCGGCTATTATTGGACATATTGGGAGTGCGGGCTTTGTTAATTGGGGGGCAGGCAAGCATTTTGTAACTTATAATGGAACAATATGTCAGGCTAACAGATCACGTATATTATCAAAATATCTGTATTATTCGCTTGTGAATCTTCACTTGGAACGATTGATAAAGGGGAACCAGCCTTACCTTTCTTACGGAGATTATTCTAACCTCCCCATCCCTCTCCCCCCTCTCGCCGAGCAGCGCCGCATCGTCTCCATCCTCGATCGTTTCGACGCGCTCTGCAACGATCTGACGCAGGGGTTGCCGGCTGAGATTGAGGCGCGGCGTAAGCAGTATGAATTTTATCGCGATCGACTACTCGATTTTCAGCGCAAGGAATAGCGCGCGACGTTCGCCCCTCTGCGCGACGTCGCCAATTAGCTCCGCTACTTTTTATTGCGACGCGCCGCTTCCTTTTGCACATAAGCTAAGCCCCCGACAGGACGCTTGTTCCCGTCGGGGGCTTTCCATTAAATGCGTACGAGTAAGCCCGTTACATTAGAGTGAAATAATAAAGCTTGAACTACCGTACGAACTTCCGCCGAGGGTCTTAACGGCGTCGATCGTCTTCTTGACCTGCTCGCGCATCTCTTCGAGGTGCGCGCGCCCGAAGGAGTCGGTCTTGCCGTTGCCGCTCTTGAATTCGACTTTGTCGGCTGGCGCGTCTAGAATCGCATTGAGCGTGTTCAGGAAGGACCGCAGTTGCATTCTAGCGAGCGCTTCGACGTCGGCAGTTCCTGCGGCAGTACTCTCGCCGGTCGCGAAGTCTAGCAGGTAGCTCAAATAGAGTCGCTGTAGCGCGCGACGTTGGGACGAGATGGTAACGGTCGCTTTTCCTTCGCCCTTGGCGGCGTTGGCGCCGTCGAGTATCTCCTTGAAGATCGCGTTCGTTAGCGTCTCGATCATTTCGGCGCTCGTGTAGACGTCGGCGCCTTCGTCCGCGCGCAGTTCGTCGTCGGCGAGACGCGTTAGCGTGCGAGAGCTCAGGAGTTGCGATAGAATCGTGCGTTTCCAGCTCAGAAGATTGGAGTGAACGTCGTAATCATAGCGATTCGGAATCGAGGAGCCCCAATGGTTCCAGCGGTTCGGCGCAAGATAGTTGTAGAGCTCGGTCGGCACCTTAAAGCTGTCGACGCCGAAGCACTCTTGCGCAAGGAACGCCATCGCGTCGCGCTGATCCTGAGCCGGGATGATCTCGAACGGCTTCTTACCGTTTTCGTCTCCTTTGAAGTCGCGGTTGACTTTGATACCGCCGACGTAGTTCGCCGCGAAGACCATGCCGCTTACCTTCCAGTTGCACAGCATATTGAAGCGCGCGCGCAGACGATTGTAGCTTTCGCCGTCCTTAACGATGTGCCCGTCAAGACCCGGTAGCAACTGGTCGATGAGTTGCGCGCGAACTTTCGCGTACTCGAGCGGACTCGCGCCCAAGTCCCAAATGTTCACATAAGGATTGACCGTCGAGCCGTAGCAGTCTTCGTCGGTCGAGAACTTGTATTGCGGCAACGATTGCTTCGCGGCGATCTTCTTGAGATCCTCGCGTTCCGCGTCCGTCGACTTACCGAAGGAACGATAGCCGTATTCGATCGCCCATTCGTCGTATTCGCCTAGACGGAAGGAGTAGTAGTCGCCCTGCTGACGTCCCTTCGGCATAATATTGACCGGCGCGTACTCCATAACGGAGCCGACGAATCCGTGCTCTTGCCACTTGGAAGCGTCGTTGATTTCGTCGAGCGTGTGGAGCGTGCTCTGAATGAAGTTGTGGCGCAGACCAAGCGTGTGCCCGACTTCGTGCGTGATCGTCTGGCGCAGACCTTGCTCGATCATCTTTTCGCGCTCTTTTTCGAGTCGCTTCTTATTTTCTTCGCGCGCTTTATCGGCGTCGGCTTTCTCCTTCGCCTTCTTCGCTTCTTCTTCCTTAGCCTTAGCGGCTTCTTCCGCCTTCTTAGCTTCTTCCGCAGCCTTGGCGGCGGCTTCTTCTTTTTCCTTGGCTATTTGCGCTTGGACTTCAGCGAGCTTCTTAGCAGTCTCGTCGGCGACGCGTTTCGCGACTTCCGCCGCTTCCTTCGCTTCTTCGACTTTCTTCGCTAGCTCGGCGTTGTCAGCGGCTTTACCAGCTTCTTCCGCCGCTTTCTGCGCTGCTTCCGCAGCTTTCGCCGCCGCTTCCGCCGCCTTAGCCGCGATCATCTTAGCGGACTCTTCTTCCGCCGCTTGTTCAGCCGCCTTAGCGACCGCTTTCGCTTCTTCTTCCGCCTTCGCCTCAGCAGACTGCTCCTGGCTCGGCTCGTCCTCGATCGCGACCGGCTCGTCGATCGGCGCGTAGTCCGGATCATTTACCGACATAATGTCGAAGAACGTGTTAGCAAGTCCGAACTGCTGCGCGTAGAAGAGCTCCTTATCGATACTGCACGCGCAATGCGAGACGGCGTAGTCGAAGTCATGTTGCTCCTTGGAATCGCCGAAGGTTCGCGGCGCGCGGAACTTCTCGACTAGTTGATCCGAGGTGTAAAGTTCAAATTGGCGCGTCCAGCTACTGAAGAACCCGGTCGAGAAGACAATGTCGGCGTCCAGAATTTCGCCCGTCATGGGATTGACGCGACTCGGACCGATCGCGAAGCCAGTTTGCGTCGCGCTCCAGCGAATCGTATTGTAATTAATATCTTCCGCGTCCCACTCGTCGTTCTCTTCCTGCTGACGAACTTCGATCGCATTGTAGAAGCCCGCCTTTTCAAACGCCTTATTCCATTCGAGCACGGCGTCGCGCACCGTCTTGCGGTACTTGTAAGGGGTCGCCTTATCGAGCCAGTACACTATCGGTTTCTTCGGCAACGAAACTTCCGCGTTCGGTTCGAGCTTCTGTAGGTTGCGACGATTGATATAACGAATGAAGTTGTCGTCGTCGTTGATCTTGCTAATATCGCGCAACGCCGTCATAAAGTACCCGACGCGCTCGTCCGCATAACGAGGCTGGTAGCCCGTGTCTTTGAGTTGACTAATCGAATAGTGCACGTTGACGGAAATACCGCGCGTGTCGATGATCGTGTCTGTTTCGCCGTATCCAGCGGAGTAGGTCGCGGCGACTTCAAGTTCGAGATTGTCTTTTAGCGCCTTGACTTTCTCCCAAGTCGACCGATCGCGCGCAAAGGAACCTCCGATACGACTTGAAATGCGCGCGAGCGAATCGCTCATAAAGAGTCCGGTAATGTCGACGACGTCGCCGCCGTTCGGACCCTTCGCAACGATAGGCAGGCTGAAGATAATACTGTCGGTGAACGCGACGCGCAACGCTTCGGCGTCGGGACCCTTATCGGACTTGTATCGGAAATTGCGGCGAATGATCTGAATGCGATCGTCGACTTTCTTGAAACGCCAGATCATATCGTCGCCGTAGTCGATCGACTGACCTCCGTATAGTTCCGATTCGCCAATACCGCGCGCAATCGAAATAATGACAATCCAGTCGGCGTTGTACGCGCCAGAGTCGAGTTCCCAATAGATATTGTCCTTCTTACGGTAGGTCGTTAGCGGACCGCCTAGTTTAGACGCTTCCGGTACGACGCGATCGAAGGGTAGTAGCTCCGCGCTAACAAGTTGCTCGTCAGAAACGGGCGCCGTTTCAACAACGGTCGGTTCGCCATTATCAGGCGTCGGCATAGTCTCGTCGTCGGCGCGCGCGGTCAAAGAGCACGCGCTAGCGAGTACGAGAGCCAGGAGGAAGGAATAACGTTTCATTATTAAAGTCGCCTTTCGTATAATCAACAACTAATCGAATGGGTCGCGCGCGAAACGTCAACGCGTCCCACTCGGGAGCGTCGGGTCAATAGCGCGTTGCGTTGTTTACCCAATATGTTTATTTTAGTCTGGTAATTGTAATTTAACAAGGCGCTAAAAAGGAAATAATGAAAAAGATAGTTAAAATATTTGTGTAGCGTTGAGAAAATACAGTTAAAACGTTTAGATCAGTTATACCGGTTTACTCGACGTTCCCTAACGCCTCGATGACGCCGCATTCGACGAAACGTCGCACGATCGCGCGGTTGTTGTCGAGGAATTGGGGATCCGCAACTAACGACGGCAAGGTTCGCCATTCAACCGCGTCGACCTCCGCGCGCTGCAAGCTGATAGCGTTCTCGTCCAGATCCGGCGCCGACGCTAAGAACCATGTCAACGGCTTGCCGCTCGGCGTACGATTGCGCGCTATCTCTTCGCAAATTGTAACGTCGAGCCCAACTTCCTCCTTGAATTCGCGACGCGCCGCGTCCGACGCGCTTTCGCCGCGCTCAATATGCCCGCCTGGAAAACACAAAGCTCCCGGCGCCGCGACCGTAGAGGAACGGCGGATTACTAAAACTTCGAGTTTCTCGAGGTCAAACGGTTCGCCCACTCTAAGCTCGTATGGAGGACGCGCTAAAACCGCGATCGCGCCGCCGCCAACGCTACGCGCGCAACGCTCCAGTAAGAGACGTGCTGGCGCGGCGACTAGCAAGCCTGTCGCGACCCCAAGCGTGTTCTGAACAATATCGATTATCTCAAACTTGCGACCTGTGAAGTTCT
>ONJR01000167.1 GCA_900318195.1 uncultured Planctomycetota bacterium | reverse complement strand
GAACCAACCAAGGCGTCGTAGCCAAATGGCTAAGGCAACGGATTGCAAATCCGTCATTTACCGGTTCGAGTCCGGTCGACGCCTCTTGCGCCAGCCCTCGAAAGAGGGCTTTTTTGTTTCTTGCTTGTTTCTCGTCGCTGCGGCCTACCGCGTCGTACGACGACTACTTCTGCGACTCGCGCGCTTCTCTTATTTGACGTCGACCCGCGCGAGCGCTATAATACCCGCGATATAGAATTAGCGGACGCTCGCGCGATAGTTGCGCGCGTCCTGTGTTATGCGTCGAGTCGCTCGGCGCCGGTTTTACAATGAGGTTCCAATGAGACGCCTTCTTTTTATTGCTATACTAGCTCTTGTCGGCTACGCGAGCATCAGCGCGCGCGCCGCAGAGCCGGATTCCGAGGCCGCAAAAGCGCTACAACGTCGCTCGCTCGGCGCGACCGCAGTCGACGCGACCGCAGATCAGTTCAAAATGTGGTGGCATGAAGCTCCCTCCACGTTTCACGACGGCAAACTGCCGCTCAAAGGACTGCCGCTATGGCACACGAACGGCGAACTATCCGACGAGAAGATACACGAAATCTTCGAACGAGGTCAGGAGAACGGGTTCGGCGGAATTACCTTCCTGCCGTTAGGACGCACGACCCCGAAATATCTCTCCGACGAGTACATGACGCAATACGGCAAGATGCTCAAACTCGCCGATAAGCTCGGAATGAAAGTCATCTTTTACGACGACGTCGATTTCCCCAGCGGGCTCGCGGGAGGACAACTGAAGGAGAAGTTCCCGGATTCGACGATTAAGAGACTCGAGAAAGTCGAATGGGAAGTCAAGGGACCGGAGCATTTCAAGGGTCAGTCGCCTATTCCGCTCGGCGACGACGTACTCTTTGGACATTCTGAAGGCGTCTTGCAGGCGGCGGTCGCGATGAATCTCGAGACCTACGAACGCGTCAATTTGCGCGACAACGTTTCCAAAGACGGCGCCGTCGAGTGGGACGCGCCCGAGGGGAACTGGAAAGTCTTTCTCTTCATTTGTATGCCCGATCCCAAAGGACTCGTCGACTATATGTCCCCGAAGTCCGTCAAAAATTTCTTCTCGCTCACCTACGACCGATTCTACGAGCAGTTCAAGGATCACTTCGGAACAACCCTCAAGGCGATCTTCTTCGACGATATCACCAATACGCAAACTCAAGGCTCCACGAACTGGGCGCTGGAATTCAACGACAAATACCGCGCGCTATGGAATAAAGACCCTGATCTCGACTATCCCGCGCTATTCTACTCGATCGGCGACGAAACGCCCTCCGCGCGGTATCGACTCTGGACGACGCGGAACCGACTATTCGCCGACGGCTATCCGGGCATGGTGCGTCAGTGGCGCGTCGATCATGGGCTCGATATGATCTCGACCGGGCACCCTCAGGGTCCTTATATCATTCAGCCGATCGATATGTGCGGGGACGCGATGGCGACGCACAAGGGTTCCGACGCGGTTCTCTTCGATTCGATCCATTATTACGGGCACGGACGCGACGGGTTTAAGATTCCGACGTCGGCGGCGTTCAATTACGATTTCCCGCTCTGCTTCGTAGAAATATACGGCAACTACCGCGACGGAAGTTTCGGACCCGACGTCATGCTGCGCTCCGCCATGGAGATCTTCGCGCGCGGCGGCAATCTACTACTGCCGCACGGCGTCTGGAGCGATCCCGCGACCGTATATATTCCGCCCGAGATTTCATGGCGCAACCCGAAACTGGAGAACTTCCTGCCGAAATATGGCGAGTATGTTTCGCGCAATAGTATGCTGTTGCAAGGCGGTCGGCACGTCGCTGACTTCGGGTTCCTGTACCCAGTCGACAATTTGAAGTCCTTCTTCCATTTCCAATTTGACTTCGCGAAGGGGGACTATCCCTACGGGATTTATGTTCCTCGCGAAACGGATTACCTCGCGATCGGTAGTCAGTTCTCGACGGAATTGTGGCGCGATTTCACGTTCCTGCATCCTCAGGTGGTCGACGAGAAATGTTCCGTCGTTAAGCAAGACGGCAAGCCGACTCTCTTCCGACTCGATAATACGTCGAACTGGGAAGAGTACCAGACGATCGTGTTGACCGGCGCCGACGTCGTTTCACTCGCGAATCTTAAGAAGATCAAAGACTACTATGACCAGGGCGGACGTATTCTCGCGACGACCCGCCTGCCGTCAATGGCGGCGGAGGGTTCCGAGTTCAACGCCGACGTCTGTAAGATAGTTGAAGCGATCTTTGGACTCGATCCGCGAAGTCAAGCGCCGCGCGACGCGATTAAAACGGGTCAGGAGGATATCGTTCTTCCGGAAACGTTCCAGAAATGCCGCGAAATCAATCGCGCTGGGGAATACGAGCCGAAGCGTCCGGAGAAGCTCGTAACGTACGAAGAGCCGATCTATCGCGAACGCGCGGTCTTCGTGCCGCGACCCACGACCGAAGCGCTACGCAAAGCCGCCGACTATCTCGTGCCGATTCCAGACGTGAAAATCGCGCCCGCAGAAGGTAAGACAATGCCGATTCTGAACGTTACCCCGCGATGGGACTATGAGCTCGACGGAATGTTCCAGTACATTCACAAGGTCAAAAACGGAATCGACGTCTATCTCTTCGCGAACTCCTCCAATCGACCGGCAGAATTCACCGCGACGCTGCGCGGAACCTTCCGCTGGGTCGACGTTTGGGATCCCTTTACCGGCGAAACGAAACGCGTCGATCAGACGGATCAGGTTGCCGTCGACGCTGAAAAAGGAACGACGACCGTTAAGCTGAGTCTCAAGCCGATCGAGTCCGTCTTTGTGCTCGGCGAGAAGATCGACTAGTCGGCGTTCGATTGTTCACGCTTTCTAACGTAAGCGCGGCGGCGGTTGCTATGCGCCGCCGCGCTCATGGAGCGCTCGACTCGTTAAAAGAGGACGACGCCCTGGAAAAGAGAAAATCTGCGCGTAACGCCACGACTGGCGGCTGCATAGCCCAACCGATTAAGGCGCCGAGGAGTGGCTCTCGGAGACGGCGATTCTCTATTGCTAGCGCGCTTGGCATAAACGTACTTGGAAGCGCGCTGTTTTAATTTTGCTCTTGTTTCACCACATTGTCGCGTCTTTACTTACGAATTAATCTCTTAAATCTTCTTATTTTTCGACGGTACGCGCGATTTTCACGACGATGAATTCTTATGCCTTTATGTGGAAATATTTCAAGGAAGTGGTACGTTTCTTTCCCATCAAGTAAATATTGGTTAATCGTATTTTGCGACGCTGATTGTAGTTCATGTAACATACCAGACAACGGGAGACAAATAAAGAGAAGAAGAAAACTCCACCACTTCAAATACAAGTCTATTAGTGTTGGGTGTTCAACTTTTACGAACATAAACCTAGCAAGAAAAACGATTAATGCCCAAAGTATTAGTTTGCCTATCCGTCCATAGCGCCAACATGAGTACTCGCCGGTAATATCCTTTCTATTGTTGTACCATTCTCTATTGAGTCGTCTCTTCTTCATAACTTCACCTAGGGCGTGCTGACATTAAGAACAAACTGTTATTGACAGGTCTTTGAATAAAAGTGTATATTTCATCATTGTGAAACTTACCAAAGCCCAATACCTGCGTATTAAATGGATGTTGCCGATCCCACGCGGCAACGTTCGAGTTGATAACCTGACCTTTT
>ONJR01000210.1 GCA_900318195.1 uncultured Planctomycetota bacterium | reverse complement strand
GTCTTGAATCTTGTGATTTAGGATACAGTAAGGATCGTGCAGCCATTCCCAGACCTGTGCCCGAAACGAATTGGAACAGAGGAATAGCGCGACTGCGAGAATTAGTATTCCTATGATCGCTAACGCAAGGAAAAATAGTTTCTTAATCATTTTCTCCTGCCTCTCTGGCGCTCAATTGTAATAACCTTTGAATGTGTTGAGAGTTAGTCCTTCAGGACGTCGGCAATTTCATGATAGAATTCGACAGCGGCGTCGTATTCCGATGGATAGCCTAGTCTAGCGTACTCTGCGTCAATGAACGCTAGGAACTCGTTATACTCGAGATAAAGCCTCCGGGGATTCGAGCTAACAATTGGCGGCGTCGCTGTTGTGAGTCTCTTAACGCTTCTGTATATCTTTTCACGATCTTCATTAGGTAAAAAATAAAAAGAACGGTATAGACGCGGACTAAGAGTTTTACCATCGATAAAGACGTCGTCTTGTATCTTTCTAAAACCCACGTAGAAGAGCCCCTTTTTAATGTAAAAAGCGCCCTGAATCTCCATGGCTCTTTCGCAAAATTCAACGAATGCTTGCCCTTTTTTCCCTTGGAGATAATGTATGCGCGGTTGAGTAAAATTATACATTGTCGTTCCGAACTTATCGCTAAACTCTTTGTCTAGCGCTAGAACCTTGTCATATTCGCCGCGCAGTTCATAGAGCGTAATACGGTAATCTGCGGACATAGGGGGATCGGACTGTTTGTAGGTCTTCCCATGCTTCCTTTCTTGATCTTCGAGTTTGATTATGTACTGCTCGGCTTCGTCGTATCGGTATTCGGTAAGACTTCTCTGTAAATTGATTTCTAATGCGCCAGGTTGATTGGCGATTATTCTATCTGTTACAATAAGCACTCCTTTGAAAAAAAGAGCCGTGCATCCAAACATGGCGCACATTGTAAGGAGGATATAAAACAAATAAGTCGACCGTTTCATTGCCATAGCGGTTACCTTTAACAGAGGGAGTCGTGAAGGAATTCTGGAGGGGACGAACTGGTAATAATGAGTCCGTCCACAGCCAGAAGCCGCGTTTTTCCAGGCTTTCAACGCGACAAATGCGCGTGGAACGAGGAGCGTCATGCGAAACGCCCGTGATCGTCCGCCGTGCGCCGGGGCTGAATGAGTTGGTCATAATCGACTCCTTATTCTAGCTTGTTTCTGGACGCGTTCTCCAGTCCGTCTACTAAAGAACCGTCCGGTCACAACCGATTATACCAATCGCAACCAGTAAAGTCAACAGAAAGGTTTGTCAACGAACCATTATACGGAAATCCGTCAAGATTTAACAAAACGCTCCTTGGGCGCGACAGCGATCGTCTCTTCAATCCAGGGCGTTTTTACGGACAGGTAATCGACGAGTCGGTATCGGCTATACTCGTCGCTCCATTCAATTTGGATTCGTTTCGTCGTATTATCGGCGTATCGTCCGCGATTGGCGCCGTCGTCGGAATCTGACACGACGATCGCGGTAAAGTATCGAGGATCGTCGACCGCGTAATTCAGATCGCATTCGTATCCCCACAGCGTTAGCGTGTGCGCCGCCGTTACGGTCGAGCCGGGTCGACTACTGTAGTAGGCGAGCGAAACGCATACGCCCCAATCGTTTTGCAGTAAAACGGCGACGGTCGGTAGGATCGTCTCGGGCTTGTCGCTCGTCTTGTACGAATAATATAGCGAGATCTGGTCGAATTCAACGTTCGGATAGAACCCGCCGCCGTCCCGAGTAAGTTGCGCCCAGCCGTAGAGCGCTTCGCCTTGATAGTCGCCCGTAATGAACCATTCTGCGGCGAATAACGCGCTCGCGCCCTTATTGGTAAACGAGTTAGCGAGATATTCGAAGACGTCGTCTTCATTTTCAAAGGCGTATTCTTCCCCGCTAAGATCGGCGAGCGCCTGGTCCGTCGCCCAGCCGGTATAATACAGCGCGTTCGCGGCGCCGTTCGCCCAGCAGAGATTGCTCGTCTGACCCCCGTACTTCTCGGCGTCGCAGAAGCTCGAGGTCGCGTAATCGCCAAGTGCGAGCGTTCCGGGCGCAGTATGACTAGCGACGTAATACCATTCTCCGTCCGCGACGCGTTCGTAGTCCGCGTCGACCAGCGCGACCCTAACGTCGTACGATTTCGCGCTCAGTTCCGGCGAATAATAGTGCGCGACCGTAATCGAGTTCGCGACCGCCGTAATCGTCTCGGTCGCGCCGTCCCCCCAGTCGATACTCCATTCCGCCGTCTGGCGCGCGACGCTGTAGCGCGCTTCGAGTCGTATCCTAATCGCGGCGCCGTCTAGCATTTCGTGCAAATCGACCATGATCGCCGGCGCATCGTCGAGTTCAGCCGGCGCTACGACCGCTTCGGCAGCGACGTCGAGCATAGCGCGATCTTCCAGACGTTCAAGTCTGAGCGAACGGAAACGCGGCGCCCGCGACGATCTTCCTTTGGGCATATTAAACCTCCGACGTTGGAACTAGCGCGGCGCCCGCTAGGCTTCGAGCGTTGCGTCACGCGAAATCTTGCTCGGCGTCTTTTTGCCGAAAATCAAAAGGAGCGCGACCAGCGCGGCAAAGCCGACCGGCAACGCGAGCTGCCATGCGACCCCGAATCCAACGGGCAGGAAGCCGCATAGTATGGAGACGCCGGCGATCGGCAACGCGTACGTTAACTGCGTCGACACGTGTTCAAGTAGTCCGCAACGCGCGCTCGTCGACGAAAGGATCGTCGTATCCGAAATCGGCGAGCAGTGGTCCCCGAAGATCGCGCCGGTTAGTACGGCGCTCGTCGACGCGATCAAGAACGCGTGGTCGCCCGGCAGTAGCTCGTTGGCAAATGGGATCGCGAGCGGCGTAATAATCGCCATCGTCCCGTACGACGTCCCGGTCGCAAAGGAAACGATCGCGGCGAGCACAAAGATCATCGTCGGCAGTAGGAACGCGGGCGTGGCGTCGGAGAGCGCCGACACGAGGAATTTAGCGGCGCCGAGTCCGTTTTTTCCAATGCACGAGCACAGCGACCACGCGAGTATGAGTATAACGAATGTGAACGCGAGCGACTTCACGCCGTTGAGCCAATAGCGAACCGCTTCCGCAGTCGTCAGCTTGCCCGATAAGACGCACATAAGAAACGCGACGATTCCGCCCAAGACCGCCGCCTGGAAGATCGCGATCGACGCGTCCGCCGAACCGAAGCACGCGCGAACGGAAGCAAAGGAAAAACTCTGCGCAATCGCGATTTTCTCCGCGTCGTCCCCCGAGAGGATCTTCGCGCGACCCGACGTATAGAAGCATACGAACGCGGCGAGAACGAGCGCGAGGAGCGGAATCGCGGCGTAGAGCGAGGTCGTCCACAACGACGCGCCATGACGCCGCTCGCGCTGGGAGGCGTCCCCGAATTCTTCAGCTTCCTCCTCTATTGCGCGCTCTTCCGTCGGCTTCTCTTCAATAGCGATTTTTTCCGCGTCTTCGCGACGGATGAGCTTAGAGTCGATTTCACGCAGGTAGCCCTGTCGCGCCAGTAGCTCCGCTTTACGCATACCGCCGAACTCGCGCAAGGTGAGCGCCGTTAGTAGAACGAAGCCGAGCGTGAGGAGATTATAGAAGCGATACGGGATCGACTCGACGAAAAGCGAGTAGGGCGAAATATTCTCGAGACCGGCGTCCGCGAGACCCGCGCTTATGTACGACACTTCCGTGCCGATCCACGTTGAGATGAGCGCGATTCCCGCGATCGGCGCTGCGGAAGAGTCAAGAATGAAAGCGAACTTCTCGCGAGAGACCCCGTTGTAGTCCGTGATCGGACGCATAATCGGACCGCGAATTTGAACGTTCGCATAGTCGTCGAAGAAGACGAAGAAGCCCAGTAGCCACGCGACGACCTGCGAACTAATCGGACCGCGCGCAAACTTCGCGAGCGCCTGCGCTATCGCGCGAACGCCGCCGCTCGCCGTTAGGAGCCCGACAAGCCCGCCGATCGCCCCGCACTGCAAGAGCACGCCCGCGTTCCATGGATCGGCGACCGCGTCCCGCATATGGCGCGTCGCGAAACCGAACGCGACCGGAATCGAGGCGCCGGGCGCGCACGTCTGCAACGCCAGGAGATAAGAGCCGGTCAAGACGCCGACTAGTAATGAAACAACGACGTTCTTGGTCATAAACGCGAGCGCGATCGCAACGACAGGCGGTAGAATGGAAAATATGCCAGAAGGTGAGAAAAACTCAACCATTTCCCGCGAATGCCCGGTCGTCGTCCAGGTCGAGGTCCACGCGGCGACAATAAGCGCGAGCGCGATTAAACAGTATGCGAGTGTCTTGATCTTCTTCATAACGCGCCTTTCGACGTTTGAACGCGCTCGCCGCGCGCTCAGATTAGTTCGTGTGTCCATGTCGCGCGTTCGCGACGACTCTATTATAAAGAATCGCGGCGCGCGCTCCAGTAGTTGTCGCGTATTTGTGCGAGATCTTTCGCGAGCGTTTTATCTATTTTAACTGACCGTTACCACAGGAGCGACTCGATCAGTTTTTAGCGTCGAAAGAGGTAATTTCATTAAAAGTAGTCGACGCGCCGTCTACAAATAACCGATAAACGCGACGTGTTCCGTACACGGCTTGGGCTGCGACAGCGCGTCGCCGCCTGTTAACACGGAGGTAGCCGTCCCGCGCGCCGACGCGATTACGGATAGATGCGATTACGAGCGGGACATAACACGAGGCGTCAAAGGAATGAAGAATAAAGTTTGTATGGCGGCTGCGCTGTGCGCGGCTATTTACGGTGGAACTGCGGCGTTTGCCGGCGAGTTAGACGATCCGACAAACGCGCCCGCGCCCGCGACGGTCGACGCGTCCCAGGTTCCGCATACGACGGCGGTCGCGTCGCAAGCGAAGCCTCACTACGCGCCCTACAGTAGCGCGTACGGCGAGGAAGTCGTATTCGACGGTAGCGCGGCGGCGCCTGAGGAAGTCAAGTGGTTCAGCGGCAGTATGGTCGGCTCGTGGTACGACGGCTTTCTGCGCAAAGGTAACGGACGCGCGACGAATTTGAATCAGATATGGCTCACAGGCGAGAAGACGATCGACACGACGAGCAAGGGGTTTGACGTTGGCGGTCGCGTCGACGCGCTCTTTGGCACGACGAACGCGCAATGCGTCGACGGCGGTTTCGACGGGAAATGGGGCGTAAGCGGGGACGGTTACGCGGCGTCGATGTACCAGGCGTATGCCGAAGTTGGGGTCGGTAAGCTGTCGGCGAAGATAGGTAAATTTGGTACGATCATCGGGTACGAGCCGGTCGACAACGTTCCTTGCGCGCTGAATACGCACACGTATATGTACGGACACGAGCCGTCCGCGCACACCGGCGTTCTATTTAACTATACGCCTGGCGACGTTCTTTCTTTCGATTTCGGTATGGTTTCCGGTTTCGACAACAGCTTTGAGAATTACAACGGCGACTCGGGTTTCCTCTTCGGCGTAACGCTTAAGCCGGCGGAGAATCTTTCGTTGAATTATTCTAGCGGTCTCATGCAACGTCATAATGCCGAGTTCGCTGAATTTCATTACGCGCTTTCTGATATGGCGTTCGGTTTGCCGAACTTGAACGCGTATTTGCAATCGATAACGTTGGAATCTGATCTTAGCGATCAATTAGGCGTTGCCGTGACGACGAATTACGGCTCCTGGCAAGATCGCGAGACGAAAGACGAAGTGTATCGTCAAGTCGGCGTCGCCGGTTATCTCTTCTATAAACTCACCGATAAGCTCGACGCGAATCTGCGTTATGAATACTATACGCAACGCCTCGTTCCCGGTCCAAGGATTGAAGTCGACGGCAAAGGACGCTATCACGATCTCGGGTTTGCCTTCAATTACCATCCGACGCAAAACATTTTTGTTCGTCCCGACGCTCGTTACGACTGGGTGAACGAGGGCGAAAAGGACGGCGGTTTCACCGGCGCGGTCGCGTTTGGAATGACGTTCTAACGCTTAGCCGACGGTCGTTTCGAGCGACTCGATCTCGCTTTTTCGCGAGTCTTCCGAAATATATCGGGGGACTCGTTTTTTCTTTCGGCGTTTAGTCGTAGTCGGCGAACGCCGTTACGTTCTGAAATATAGGGCAAAAGGTCTTGTCAAAAGAGTCGAGTAGATTATACTCGAGCTTGGAACGTTTGACGCGCGGTTATTTAGCGCGCGTCGCGTTCTTGTTTAACCAACGACGTCAGTAGCGGCGAGCGTTCGCCGTCGACGGCGGATCATCCTAGGAGTTTTTATGACGAATTTACATAACGACATGGGGCTTGCGGCGTAACCGGGAGGTTTGCCGCAAACTTGCAACCCTCCCAGAAGGTTTTCATCCAATGATTTTACTTTTAGGAGGACGTCCCGTGAGACGAGAAGATAAGAAAAAATCATTCAAGAAGGGTTACTACAAAACGCACGCTTGTAATGAGACCTTTCACTGCAAGCATTGCGGGCGAATTGTAGGACCGTTAGGCGCCGGTAGCGATCATCGTAACCACTGTCCAAACTGTCTTTTTAGCCAGCACGTCGACGTGGAGCCCGGCGACCGCGCTTCTGATTGCGGCGGCGCCATGGAGCCGATCGCGGTCTGGGTGCGTCGTAACGGCGAATGGGCGATTATTCATCGTTGCCAAATTTGCGGCGCGTTGAGCTCGAATCGCATCGCCGCCGACGACAACCCTATGACGCTGACTTCGCTCGCTATGAAGCCAATTTCATCGCCGCCGTTCCCTCTGGAACGCCTGGAGGAAATGACAAGGCTGATGGGCGGCGACGGGCGTTTGAAGTGGTAACGCGTAGCAGACCGCCGCGCGCTTCTACCGCTTCCCGTGAGGTTGCGCTCACAATCCGGGCGCCCGTAGCGAGCGCTACGGCGTCTTGGCGCTCTTGGATTTGAAGCGTGTCGCAACGCGTACGACGAGTCTTCCTGTTTGATCGGGGAGGCTCGTTTTTTCTCGTCTGACCTGACGCGGCTGGCTTGCGCGGCGCCGACGGTTTTCTTTGACGAGAAGGTTGCGTCGCCCCAAATTTGCGGCTATAATATCGCCTAAATCGGTAGGCGCGCCGCCTATTCCGAATCGTAACCGTCCTCCGTTTGAACCTAAGGGAGCCCTTTTAAATGTTTAAATCCATATTATGCTACGCCTTGACGCTCGCGCTGACGATGATTTCCTTCTCGTCGTCCTTCTCTTTCGAGCCGGCGGATCAATCGGAAGTTAATTTCTATAACAGTCGTCTCATTCCAAGTCCTCGTTCCGTCGAATACGGACGCGGCGTCGTGGTTTTCAATACCCATTTGCGGTGCGAGCTCGTTCTGCCGGCGGAGTTCCTCGACGACGCGAAAGCCGAAGATCAAATCGACTCGGTTCGCGCTACCGTTAGCAAGTACTTCAATACGGACGTTAAGTTCAACTCGAAGTCGGTCGACGCGTTTCTCAACGAGATTCAATCCGATTCCGCGTTTGACAGCGCTCGCGAGAAACTCGGCGACTTGCTCAAAGACGACGCGTTCTGGCGCCAGAGCAACGCGTACCGCGTCGTCGCTATTCCCGACCCGCAGACGCCCGGCGACGGCAATCCAGACGAGATCGTCGCGCGCCAGAACGAGGTCGCTGGACGATTGGTCGTCGCGGCGACCGATCTCGCCGG
>ONJR01000154.1 GCA_900318195.1 uncultured Planctomycetota bacterium | reverse complement strand
GTGCGCGGCGCCGATGAATTCGTTTATTCTCAATCTTGGTCTTGAATCGTTGCATCTTCGTATGAAGAAGCACTGCGAGAACGGTCAGAAGATTGCGGAATTCCTGCAGGGGCACGATAAGGTCGCGTGGGTAAACTATCCCGGTCTTCCTGGTAATAGGTACTACGACTTAGCGCAGAAGTATATGCCGCATGGAACGTGCGGGGTCGTCTCCTTCGGCGTCAAAGGCGGTCGTTCAGCGGCAGAGAAGTTCATGTCGGGTTTGAAACTTGCGCAAATAGCGACGCACGTAGCGGACGCGCGCACTTGCGTTTTGCATCCGGCGAACTCCACGCATCGTCAGCTTTCGGACGACGAGCTTATCGCCTGCGGAGTCGGACCTGATCTTATCCGTCTTTCCTGCGGAATCGAAGAGTCCGAGGATCTCATCGCGGATATTTCTCAGGCGCTCGATCTTATTTAGCGCTTTCCGAGCCAATTTTTATTTGAGGAGATGGAACGTCGTTAAGCGCGGCGTTCCATCGTATTACAAAATTCCGTCGCTAACGAGGTACGTATGTCAAAAGGTAAATCAGGAGGTCGCGGTCGTAGCAGTCGAGTTCGCGGCGCAGGTCGCATTCCTCGGTTGAATCAATCACGCGCTCCGAAGCGAGCCCACAGTAGCCGCCGTTCAGCGTCCTCGTGGCGCGAATCTAGCTCGTCGGTCTTTACGCGCGGCTCCGAGCCGTCCGGGGACGATCTTCGCGGTCGACGTTTGAATCAGGTCTTAGCGGCGGCAGGACTTGGCAGTCGTCGACAGGTCGAGGAGTTAATCTTGGACGGTCGCGTTGAGATCGACGGCGAGACGGTAACGGATCTTAGCGTTCGCGTCGTTCCCGGCGAGCACAAGATTAAGGTCGACGGGGAAGGGTTGGCGAAGACGCGTCCGACGTACGTAGCTTTCAATAAGCCGAAGAACACGCTTTGTACGAACAGCGATCCTAGCGGTCGTCGTCGCGTCGTCGACTTTATGCCGCGCGAGTACGGCAGATTGTTTACCGTCGGTCGTTTGGATCAGAACAGCGAGGGTCTGATCCTTCTTACGAACGACGGCGCGCTTGCTGAACGCCTTACGCATCCTCGGTTTGAGGTTCCTAAGAAGTATCGCGTACAGGTTGCCGGACTTGTCGATACGGAACTTGCGAACGCGTTAAAGCGCGGCGTACATATAGCCGAAGGCGTTGTTCAGGCGGACGAAGTCGTTGTACGATCGCGTCATAAGAAGAGTTCCGTTTTGGAGATAACGTTAACGGAGGGTAAGAATCGCGAGATCCGGCGTATGCTCGCGCGCGTCGGGCATAAGGTTATGCAATTGCAACGAGTGCAAGTCGGTTCGATTAAGCTTGGCAAACTAGCGCCCGGCGAGTCGCGCCGTCTTACGTCGCAAGAGGTTGCGGAGCTTTATCAAATGGCGGAACCTCGTCCTTATGCGGACGCGGCGGACGCCGAGGCTGCGTCGTCGTTGCGACCGGTTGAAGTAACGCAACTTGCGGAACGCGAATCGGAGAAAGCGGCGCAACGCGAGGGCGTTAAGCCGGAGGGTAAGGGCGGACAACGAGACGCGAAGTCTCGCGTAGCGCGCGATCCGAACTTTACGTCGGCGACCCGCAAGCAATTCCAACGCTCGCGAACATACGAGAACGAACCGGAGTTTGATCGTTCGCCGGGAAGCTTTCGTCGCGCGCCGAAGTCAGAATTTCGCGAGGAGTTTCGCTCGGAGGAACGACGTTCTGAACGTCGTCGCGCGCGGCGCGAGTACGACGACGAGGCGCGCACAATCGGACCGAAGGTCTTTTCGCGCGAGGAGACCCGGTCAGGAGCCCGCGACTCTTTCAACGAGGACGAGTCGTCTCGCGATCGACGATCGCACGGCGCTGGCGGCTCGCGTGTCAATTCGTCGTCGCGTTCGTTTAATCGCGGCTCTAAGAAGACGGCGCGTCAGCCTCGTCCAGGCAAGAGGGGCGGCTCGGGTCGTCGCGGAAGGTAATATTCGTTAATCGATATGAGGAATTGCGATATGAAAGAATGCGCTTCTGACTGGAAGGAACTTTGGGCTGGCAATCACGTTATCGTCTCGAACGAGCAGGTCGCGTCTGACACGTGGAAGATAGCGCTCGACGCGCCCGAGTTAGCGTCGCGCGCTCAGGCGGGTCAGTTTCTCATGTTGCGACTCCCCGAGAGCGCCGATCCTCTTCTGGGGCGTCCTTTCGGTATCTTCAACGCAGACGCCGAGTCTGGTCGATTATCGGCGGTTTACGCCGTTGTCGGTAAGGGTACGCGTCGGCTTTCCCAGTTGCGCGCCGGCGATCGTCTCGAACTTTGGGGACCGCTTGGCAACGGGTGGTCGTCGGCGTTTGAATCTCGCGGAACGGCGCCGAAACGTTTGGTTCTAGTAGCCGGCGGGGTAGGTTGCGTACCGTTTTATCTTCTTTTGAAAGAAATATCGTCGGGCGCGCGTTACTACGGCGCCGACACGACGTTTGTCTACGGAGCGCGCAACGAATCTCGATTATGTTGCTTATCCGACTTTAAGGAGCTTGGCGTTGACGTTCGAGTCGTTACCGAGGACGGTAGCGTCGGCGCGCGCGGATTCGTAACGTCCGTTCTTCCCGATATTCTCCCTAAAGAGACGCCTCCTTCCGACGTTTTGGTTCTAGCGTGCGGTCCGACCCCCATGTTGCGCGCGGTTGCGAGTTGGACGTCTGACCGCGGCTACGCGTGTTGGACGTCCCTTGAGTCGCCGATGTCGTGCGGTCTGGGTCTGTGTTTCGGGTGCGTCGTCGAGGAGCTTCAGGACGACGGCTCCTGGGATTATAAAAGAACTTGCGTTGACGGACCTGTCTTTGACGCCGCGCGAATGAAGTGGGATTGAGTCGCGCGTTCTCTTTCTAAATAGAACGCGTTAATTTATTGAATCGAACTTTCAGGAGATTTTTGCTATATGTCCGAAAGAATTCTTTTGGCTATTGCGTCTTTTCTGCTTACCTTTGCATTCGAATCGCAAGCCTCCGAGCCGATTCCAGTTTGTCCATTGGGGGACGGCTACGAATTTGTTCCCGAACTGAGCGACGAGTTTAACGGCGCGACGCTCGATTCAGAGAAATGGTTTGACTTCAATCCTTCGTGGCGCGGTCGCAAGCCGGCGCTCTTTTCGCGCGCGAACGTTGCGGTCTCGGACGGCTCGCTACGACTGACTGCGAGTCTCATGAAGCCCGACGAGGTTGACGTCGAGAACAAGGCGCGAGGCTGCGACAAGTATTGGAAGGCGATCGTTAAGAGTAAGGCGAAATCGGCGTACGGGTACTACGAAGCGCGTTGCAAGTCGATGCGCGCGTGCGTGTGCAACGCCTTCTGGCTATACGATCCGCTCTCCGATCGACCCGACGTTAAGTATCTTGAAGGCGACTATTGCGAAGAGATCGATATTCTAGAATATTGCGGCAAGCCGCGCGACGCCGGGCACGATCGACTCTACTACGCGACCCTGCATCGATACTCGACCCCGTATCTGGAATCGATCGTGAATAAAAAGAAGTATCGACTCCCAAATTACAGCTTCAAAAAGAAGATGGAGTTTGATTTCTGGGCCGACTACCACACCTTCGCGCTCGCATGGACCCCGGAAGAGCTGATTTGGTTCGTCGACGGAAACGAGGTCTTCAGACGCAAGAACGATTTCTTTCACCGACCGCTACACGTCGTCTTCGACTGCGAAATCATGGCAGACTGGTTCGGCGAGCCCGACCCGAACGATCTGCCAGCAACCTTTTCAATCGACTACGTGCGCGTATGGAAACTAAAGGACGCGCCTGAGACGACCCCATTGCCGGAAAAGAAAACCAAGAGCGTCTACTACGAGAATTAGTTTTCCTAAATAACGCAAAGTTTCTTTTTTACCGATTGCGCGATTCGCGCGCGCGCCCCCTTGAAATTCGGTCGGAAAGATTGATAATTAGTCTTAGCGTTGCGCGCGGCGTTCAACGCGAGCGGTTGACGTAGGGTTTGTTTTAAGTAGGAATACGGCAGAAATGACGATCGAATTTAAGAAGAACGCGGATTTCCTCGTCGGTATCGACTCCGACGGGTGCGCTTTTGACACGATGGAGCTCAAGCACAAGGAATGTTTTATTCCTTGTATCATCCACCACTGGGGTCTCAAAGGAGTCAGCAAATACGCGCGCGAGGCGGCGGAGTTCGTCAATTTGTACTCTAAGACGCGCGGCGTGAATCGATTTCCTGCGCTGATCGAGGTCTTTAAGCTGTTGCAGAAGCGTCCCGAGGTAGTTGCGCGCGGGTTCTCGATCGAGATTCCTCAGGTTCTCGTCGACTGGATGACGACGGAGACGAAACTTGGCAATATAGCGCTTGCGGACTACGTTGCGAAGACGAACGATCCTCTCATGAAGAAGACGCTCGCCTGGTCCCTTGACGTGAACGAAACGATCGATCGAATAGTCGGCGAGGGCGTTCCTCCGTTTCCGCTTGTGCGCGAGAGCCTTGAGAAATTGCAGGGTCGCGCGGACGTGCTCGTCGTTTCAGCGACGCCTCAGGCGGCGTTGGAGAAAGAGTGGGCGAACCAGGGTCTTGCGCCGCTTGTGCAGACGATCTGCGGTCAAGAGGTCGGCACAAAGAAGGAGTCGCTCGCGTTCGCTAGCCAGTATCCTGCGAATCACGCGCTCATGATTGGGGACGCTCCCGGCGACTATAAGGCGGCGCTCGCGAACGGCGCGCTCTTCTTTCCGATTAATCCCGGCGAGGAAGAGAGCTCTTGGAAACGCTTCTACGAAGAGGGCGCCGAGAAATTCCTCAACGAAGAGTTCGCCGGCGACTATCAGCGTGAACTGCTCGCCGATTTCGACGCGCACCTTCCGGAGAAACCCTCTTGGCGTCAACTTGACTAGGCGCGCCGCCTCGGTTTCGATTTGCGTCTTTACTAGTAATTTTCCCCATTCGCAAACGAGAGTTTAGTCAATGAAGTGTCCATTTTGTCATTCTGATAATGATCGAGTTATTGAGACGCGCGCAGCGGACGAAGGTTACGGCGTTCGTCGCCGTCGTCTGTGCCAGTCGTGTCACAAGCGTTTTACGACCTATGAGCGAATCGAAGCGGTGAATCTTCGCGTCATCAAGCGAGATCGATCGACGGTTCCTTTCAATCGCGACAAGGTTCGCGAGGGCGTTGAGCGCGCGTGTTGGAAGCGTCCGGTGCGCAGTTCGCAGATAACGGAACTTATCGCGGCGCTTGAAACGGCGTTAGAGGGCGAGACGGAGGTAACGTCGGAACGCATCGGCGAGATAACCATGCAACTTTTGCGCAAGCTAGACGACGTGGCGTACGTTCGTTTCGCGAGCGTGTATCAGAAATTCACGAGCGTCGACGACTTTGCGGCGACGTTGCGGCATATGATCGACGATCAATCGAGCGCAGACTAACGCGCTCGTCTCACACTCGGCGCGTTTGCGCTAGGCGATAGAGATCACACGGAAAGACGACTATGGGAAAACTCGACGCGTTTGACGAAATCATTGAACAGGGCGTACCGACGTCCGAATTGACTTGGCTGCGTATAGGCGGTCCGATCGAATATCTTGCGCGCCCTCGTTCGGAGGCTGAGGCGCTCGCGCTTCTAGCCGCGTGCCGCGAGGACGGGATTGAGGTTCGCGTCTTAGGGGACGGCTCGAATATTCTCGTGTCCGACGTCGGCGCGCCCGGTCTAGCGTTGCAATTGTGCGAACCAGCGTTCTGCGGGATAGAGGTCTCCAGTCCTTACGTAACGGCGGGCGCAGGCGCGAAGTTGGGTCGTCTTGCGACGGCGACGGCGAGCGCGGGTTTAGCGGGCTTGGAAGGTCTTATAGGCGTTCCTGGCACAGTTGGCGCGGGCGTAGTTGCGAACGTTTCGACGTCGGACGCTTCGCTTGGTCAGTGGTTAGATTCAGCGCGCGTAGCGACGTACGCCGGTAAGGCGTTCGATATGTCGCGGGACGAGTTTGTCTTTGAGTATAGGAGCAGTAATCTCGAAGGGCTTATCGTTCTCTCAGCGCGTTTTCGTCTGGAGCCGGACGACGCGGACGCGCTTACCAAACGTTTGCAGAAGATTTGGATCGCGCGCAATCAGAGCATGCCGGAGCTTAACGCCGGCGAGGGCGTAGCGCGTCTTTTTAAGAATCCTCGCGGTCAGAGCGCTTCCGAGCTTATAGTTGATTCCGGCTTCAGCGGCGCGAATATAGGCGGCGCTTCGGTCTGCGAGTTGGACGCGAATCTTATTAAGACGTCGGTCGGTTGCAAGAGCGATCACGTTAAGCGCCTGATTCAGTTGATTCAGCCGCAGGCGAGCGAACGCGCTGGGGTCGAACTCGAGCGCGAACTTGAAATATGGTAGACGCGCGTTCGTTGTCGAACGCGGTCTTGCGTTAGAATGAAAGTCGACGGTAGTATTATGGAAGAGAAAACGTTTTATTTGCCGAAGGGGTTTCGTTATGCGGGCGTGCATTGCGGTATTCGACCGAATACGACGAAACTCGATTTCGCGCTTGTCGTTTCGGACGTTCCGGGCGTAGCGGCGGGGGTGTACACGCAGAATTTGAATTGCGGGGCGCCGGTCGCGTACGATCGCGAGCGCACGCCGTGTCGCGGTATTCGCGTGATAGCGACCGACTCCGGTTGCGCGAACGCTTGTACTGGTAAAGAAGGTCTTTTCAACGCGCGCAAGATGGCGGAGTACGCCGGTGAAGCGGTTGGCGCGACGGGCGATCAGACGCTTGTTATGTCGACGGGGGTGATCGGCGTGCAGTTGCCGATGCGTCAGATAGCTCAGGGCGCGGAGAAGGCGGCGGCGAAGTTGGGCGGCACGTACGCGGATTTCGAGAAGGCCGCGACGGCGATTATGACGACGGACACGCGCCTTAAGGTCGTTTCGCGCGAGACGAAGTTGCCGAGCGGTCATACGATTCGTCTTGCGGCGATGTGTAAGGGCGCGGCGATGATCGGACCGAATATGGCGACGATGCTCGCGACGATCGTTACGGACGCGGCTCTGGAGCCTTCGGACGCGCAGGCGGCGTTGCGCGCGGCGGTCGAGGACACGTTTAACTGCGTTAGCGTGGAAGGACACACGAGCACCAGCGACACGTGCCTGCTGTTGGCGAACGGGGCTTCCGGCGCGCCTACGCTGGCGGGCGCGGATTTGGACGCATTTTCTGCGGTCTTGCTCGAGATGTGCGCGGAACTTGCGCCGATGATACCAAACGACGGGGAAGGGGTCTCGCACTTAATAACGATCGACGTTTACGGGGCGCCGGATCGCGCTTCCGCGAAGACGCTCGCTCAGACGGTCGCGAACGACGCGCTCGTTAAGACTGCGATCTGCGGGGCGGATCCTAACTGGGGTCGAATTGTATCGGCGACGGGTCGTTGCGGCGTTCCTTACGATCCTAGTAAGGTTGCGCTGAAGGTGAACGGGTATCTGTTATATGAGAATGGCGCGCCGGTCGCGTTCAATAAGGAAGAGGTCTCCAATTCGATACGGTCGCATCGCGACGTTTCCTTTGAACTCTTCTTCCAGGAGGGCGATGGTCGTATTCGCTTCTGGACGTCTGATCTCACGACGGAATACGTGCACCTAAACGCGGATTATACTACCTGATTGCGCTTAGATACGAACTTCATAGCCGCGCGTTCTCTTTTTAAACGAGAGGACGCGCGTTTTTGTGTATGTCGGGTATCGTTTGGCGTTGGATGAAAGTCTTGCGGCGTTGTTGACGACGGAGCTTCTCGAAACTTGCTTTTTTCTGTCGAACCGTGCGGTGAAATACGACGTTGAAGTCTTCCCTTGACGGTATTTGAAGACAAGCGCGCGTCTAATGGGAAAATTAATAGCGAAGATCTTGCCGCCTTGACGATACAAGGTCAGGAGCGGCGCCAGAATGTGTTCGTCCCCTGGGGGGAACGCTAACACGTGATGAACTCCATGATCATGACAACGAGGAAAAAAGAACGAAACATGAGATCTAGTTTTTCGTATCGAGTTTGTATTCTGCGGAAACGTTTAAGGGGACCTCCCCTTATTTTTATCGTATGCGCCGTTCCCACACACGAGCTGATACGCTTTCCGAATCTTCGAATGAGTCTTACAGCCCCTTCAGCGTCGTCGACGTTGGCTTTCGTGGTCTCGATCGTATGGATTTGAAGAGAGGAACCGTCTACGGCAATGTGAACTTTACGCCATGTGCTACGCTTGCTGAACCCGTGCTGTTTAACCTTCCTTCTATTCACCTTCCTTCGTCGAAAACTTTCAGACCGGCGGAATCGATGAGGAGACGTCGCGTTTCCCGATGATCATAGACCTTGATCGGAATGTCGAACGTTTTCGCTCGCTTACATATCGACGTGTGGTCGGGAGCAGACAAGCCGGTAATTCCTAACATGGAAAATAGGCTCTGACCAAATCCCGCAAGACCGCTAAATGTCAAGTGGAAAACTTCACGAATTGACAACAACGCCCGCATTGCGACATTGCTGTAGTTATAAAGACGACCTCGCTTATACCGGTCGGGTTCTGAATACCAACTCGACAGTGTGGCTTCGTCAAACCACAGGAATATGTCGCCTCGCTTAACCAGGGAATCGTTGTACGATGACCAATTACGCTTCGTTATTTTTCGCATTTGAACGTCCTTTTGTTATGGGTGGGTGTTGTTCACTGCCTATAAATACGCTCAAATCGAACAAAATGTGTACAAATTCCCTGCTTTGCCGCTATTTCAATTGAATTATTCAACAACGCCTTCTTGTGCTATGATATAATTTAAATATCTGAGTAAATATAACATATGAAGAAATTAAGATTTGTTTAGCAATTGAATATGACACAAACTCTATCAATAACACTGAGTACAACAATAGTGTTTCAAACAATGAATCTGAACGCACAATCTCATTAAATGGCGTCATGCCCGATGAGATACACGTATTAATTCCTGACATAAATAATATAATACTGGCATATGGTATATATGGTTGTTTACGTGAAACTCTGAGAATGTTAGTTACGAAGAGAACGAATGCAGAAAACAAAAGAATGTAAGCAGTAGCTCTTACTATACATACGCTAGTGATAAATCGCAGTATGAGAGCTAAAAAACCGACCGGAATTGTAACTAAAAAAGCAAATGCTGGCATATAAACCAGAATAGCAACACATGGTAAAACCAATATCAATGAACGAAAAAATAGGCGTAAACGATCACGTCGACTAACATTGTTAGAGTCAAGGTCGGTCATTAACATTCTTTTCTCCTGTTTGTACATTGTATACACAATTCTATTAGTTTGATCACTTCAGAGTACTATTATTCCTATAATCACTTCATCTTATTTTGTGGCAAGTACATTCTTTGTAGAAGTCATTTCATAACCTCCTTAACACAATCATAATGCATGCAAGGAGAACGAAGGCAAAGTAACTTGAAATTAATTTATCGTAT
>ONJR01000019.1 GCA_900318195.1 uncultured Planctomycetota bacterium | reverse complement strand
TCGACGCCAGCGGTCTGCAAGACGGGGACGTCGCGGGTCTGTGTCTTCTGCAACGCAAGTACGGCTATCTTGCCGTCGTTAAGCGCGGCGGTCGATTCTATTTGTGCCAAGCTGAAGCGACCCTTGATCGTCCGCGTCCACGCGTCGATTCGCTCAAAGAGAACGAACTCGTCGCCGTCGCCGACGGCGCGACGCTATTCTATCTGAAAGCAGAATGCGACTTTCGCAATCGTCTGGACGTCGCCAAATTCTATTGGAGCGTCGACGGGCGCGAATGGCGCGCAATTGGCTCGGAACTCAAAATGATCTATACGTTGCCGCACTTTATGGGATATCGTTTTGGACTATTCTACCAGTCTACGGAAGTAGACGGCGGTCGCGCCGATTTCGATTTCTTTCATATTTCGGAATAGTTTATTCGTTTATAAATAATAACTTACATAAAATTAATCACAAACAATCCAATGAAACACACTCGACTTTTGCTAGCCTTGCTCGCGCTATCGACGCTATTCGGCGCGTCGGCGTCCGATCTCTGTCATGCGGGGGACGACGTAATCGCCGCGCGTCATAAAATCGAAGCGTTTGATCCTTCCGACGTTACGCTGTCGCCAAGTCCGTTCCTCGACGCGCAGACGAAAAATTCCTCCTACCTACTTTCAGTCGATCCTGATCGTCTGCTTGCGAGAATTCGCAAGAACTCCGGTCTCGAACCGAAGTCGGAAGGTTACGGCGGGTGGGAGGCGCAATCGATCGCCGGGCATTCGCTAGGGCATTATCTTTCGGCAGTCTCTAAGAATTACGCCGCAACCGGCGACAAACGATTTAAAGAACGCGCGGACTATATCGTATCGGAACTTAAAGCGTGCCAAGAGAAACTTGGATCCGGTATGTTGCCGGGGGACGAGCGCTACGGCAAGGTCTTCGCGGAGATTTCTCGCGGCGAAGTGCGTTCGCAAGGGTTTGATCTCAACGGACTTTGGGTTCCATGGTACTCGATTCACAAGGTCTTCGCCGGTATTCTCGACGCCTATCGATTTTGCGATTCCCCTGACGCGCTCGAAGTCGCTAAACGACTCGGCGACTGGGGAATCGAAACGACGAAGGACATGACCTTCGAGCAGTTCCAAAAGATGCTGCTCTGCGAGTACGGCGGCACAAACGACGCGTATTACTGCCTCTATGCCGCGACCGGGGACGAGAAGTATTTACGACAAGGGGATCGCTTCTGGGACAATCCGATCCTCAAGCCGCTGCGCGAACAACGCGACGAACTTCAAGGTCGACACGCCAACACGCAGATTCCCAAGATAATCGGTCTAGCGCGACGCTACGAAATCACGGAATCGGACGAAATCGAAGCCTATAAGACGGCGACCTTCTTCTGGACGAGGGTCGCGCGTTACCATTCCTATGCGATCGGCGGCAACTCCTCGGGCGAACACTTCGGCGCGCCTGGCGTTATCAGTACGCGACTTTCCAATTCGACGTGCGAAACGTGCAATACGTACAATATGCTCAAGCTTACGCAAAAGCTGTATCAGCAGACGGGCGACGTCGAATACATGAACTTCTTTGAACGAGCGCTCTGCAACCACATTCTGTCTTCGCTGGATCGCGAACTTGATCATAAGAATTCGCTTTATACGTACTTCGTGCCGCTGCAATCCGGCTCGTTCAGGCGATATTCGACGGCGGAAAACGATTGGACGTGCTGTCATGGCACGGGTATGGAGAATCACGCTCAATATAACGGCGAAATATACTATCGTGAAACGAACGAAGACGGCGACGACGTTCTATATGTCAATCTCTATATTCCGTCAAAGTTGCAATGGCGAGAGAAGAACGTTTCAGTTGAAATTACAAGCGACGGCAGGCTGGTCGTTGACGCGCAACAAGACGCGAAATTTCTCGTCAAAGCCCGCGTGCCTAATAACTGTGATCTCATGGGCGACGCCAAGGAATCTGAAGGATACGTTCTCGTAAACGACGGCGTGTGGACAAAAGGAAGAACTGAATGGCAAATTCCGTTCCAAGCCAAATGGGTCGTCGAACCGACTCCGGACAATAACGACGTCGCAGCGCTATTCTACGGTCCTTTCCTCTACGTCGCCGACCTCGGCGCTACGAATAAGCACGTTGTCTCACCGCTCGATCCCTCGACCGCAACAAACGACTCTAACAGCGCCGTAACGATTCCCGTCGTTATCAAGCAAGGTAGCGAAACGATAACGCTTAGCAAAGGGGACGTCGCCAACGCCTCGCTCTTTAATATTCCGAACGCGGTAAAACTTGAGAACGCCCAACCGCAAGCGACGACTCTCGTTCCCTTCTTCAGAGCGCAACAACGTTACGTCGCATACTTTAACCTCTTTACTGAAAAGACTTGGCAAGAGAAACGACAAGAGTACCAACGCGCGCTCGAGAGGAAAATCGCCGTTGAAAAGAACACGATTGACTTCTTCCAGCCGGGCGAAATGCAGCCTGAACGCGACGCGAATTTCAACGGAGAAAAATCTTTCAACGGAACCTTCAACGGTCGAAAATGGCGCGACGCGCGCGACGGAGGATGGTTCGAATTCGATATGAAAGTCGATCCGAATAATGAAACGATTCTACTGCTAGACTACTGGGGCGACGAAACGGGTAATCGTAACTTTGAAATCCTCGTCGACGGAAAGAAGGTCGCCGACCGCAAATTAGCCGCTGATAAGCCCGGAAAATTCTTCGAAGAACCCTACCCCGTTCCGAACCCAGAAAAGCGCGAAAAAGTGCGCGTTCGCCTGCAAGGCAAGCCGGGCGCGACCGCAGGCGGAATTTTCGGCGCGCGCACTATTTTGAAATCATTTGAAAAGGAATACTTTAACGATTCTGACAAATGAACTCGAGAAAATTGAATTAATCACATTTTTCAACCCTTTTAAAAGATAGGCGACATATAATGAAATCACTACGAATCACTATGCTCGCGCTCGTCGCAGTCGCTACGCTCGCGATTGCAAACTCGGCGACGCAAGCACAAGATCGCGTCGACGTCGATATCGACGCAAACGCCAAGGGCGAACCGATTTCACCCTTTATCTACGGACAGTTCATCGAACACCTGGGAAGATGCATTTACGGCGGTATATGGTCTGAGATGCTACAAGACCGCAAATTCCACGACGCGCCCGCAATGCACCCGTGGGAGCTCGTCGGCGCAACCGAGTTCAAGCACGATTCGGCGGGAAAATTCGTCGGCAAAGCGTCGCCGCATTGGAAGAGCGCGAACGGCGACGAGATCTTCGGCGTCGAGCAGAGCGGAATTGAGTTCGTTAAGAACAAGAAGTACGTCGGCTACGCGTGGCTCAAACTCGCGGAAGGTCAGAAGGCGTGGATTCGCGTCGCGTTCGGCAACGGCGAAAACGTCCTAGAACGCGCGCTCGAAAACGCGACTGAAAGGGCGGACGACGGATATATTAAATATACCTTCGAGTTCGTCGCCGAGAAATTAAAGGCGGAAAAAGAATTCGGCGCCTTCTCTGTGAGAATGCAAGGGGCAGGCGACGCGCGGCTAGGAACGGTTTCGCTCATGCCAGCCGACAATATCAACGGTATGCGCGCGGACACGCTCGCGCTACTTAAGGAACTCAACTCGCCTATCTATCGCTGGCCGGGCGGCAACTTCGTGAGCGGATACAACTGGAAAGACGGGATCGGAGATCGCGATCGTCGTCCGCCGCGAAAGAACCCCGCTTGGCAGGGAATTGAGCATAACGATTTCGGTATCGACGAATTCATGTTCTTCTGCCGCTATCTTGGCACAGAACCGGATATTGCCGTCAATACAGGCGCGGGTCAAGTCGATTCGGCGGTCGAGGAGCTCGAGTACGTCAACGGCGCGGCAGATTCGGAATGGGGTCGTAAGCGCGCGGCGAACGGTCACGCCGAGCCGTACGGCGTTAAGTACTGGTGCATCGGCAACGAAATGTTCGGCGATTGGCAAATTGGGCACATGGCGACCGATAAATACGCAATTAAGCACAATCAATTCGCGGAAGCGTTCCAGAAGTTCGATCCGAATCTAACGCTCATTGCAGTCGGCGCGGTCGGCAAGTGGGACGAGCTCATTATGCGCGAATGCGCCGATCACATGGACTGGATTAGCGAACATTTCTACGTGCAAGAGCGTCCCGACCTCGTCGCGCACGTGGAACAGATTCCCAATAGTATCCGCCGTATCGCCAACGCGCATAGGAAATATCGTCAAGACTTCCCTGAGCTACAGGGAAAAGACATTAAAATCGCAATGGACGAATGGAACTACTGGTACGGACCGCACGTCTTCGGCGAACTTGGCACGCGATACTTCCATAAAGACGGACTGGGAATTGCCGAAGGTCTGCACGAATATTACCGTAACAGCGATATTTTTGCCATGGCGAACTATGCGCAGACGGTCAACGTAATAGGATGCATTAAGACGTCGCAGACGTCAGCGCAATTTGAAACGACGGGACTCGTGCTAAAGCTTTATCGTAACGAATACGGCGAGATTCCGGTCAAGGTCGAAGCGCCGCGTCCTTACGACGTCGCCGCCGCGACGACCGCCGACGGGAAAACGCTAACTGTCGCCGTTGTGAACCCGACGGAAAAAGCGGTAAAATTCGCGTTCAACGCGAGCGCTCTCAAACTCGACGACGAAGGCAAGAAGTTCGAAATTGCCGATTCCGATCCGCAAGCGTACAACGATCCCGACGCGCCGCAACGCGTTAAAATCGTCGAGTCCGAATTCAAGGGCGCGCTCAAAGACGGCGTTGAAGTTAAGCCGCTCAGCGTAACGCTCTTTAAAGTTGATATTGACGAATAATCTAACGCCGTTGCGTCTGTAACCGCGCACAACGCGAACCGGGTCGCTTCCGCAGAGGTAGCGACCCGGTTTTGTTCACGGCGCCGACGTTACGCGCGCGGCGTTATTCTTTCGGCGACACGGTGAATCTTAGCGTTGCCTTTCGCGGAAATTCGCGCTCTTGATTCGCGAGCGGAATGAGCTTTTCATCGCAGAACTGCCGCGCATAAAAGACAAGTTCATATTCGCCGGGCTCAGATAGATCGTAATTCTCCGCAAGGTCAAAGGACTTATCCAAGGCTTCGTAATATCCGCCCGGTTCTAGCGTAGCGCCCGTGTCTGAGAAAGTAGCGTATCCGCCGCCGAAATTGAAATATTCGCGCGCGCCCTGCTCTGTCAACTTAACGCGTTGGTTTGTGCCGACGCGAGTTATAATAATCGACTGAAGGTAGAAGTAATGCATTTGGTTGTTTAAACACGCGACCTTGATTTTACCAGACGACACGTTCACCACGCCGACTTTAAGAGGAATAGCGTCCCCTACAACAACTTTTTCGGGCGCTGATACTTTCCATTCAAGCCTTGCCAATCGGTCGTTGTGAAGGGAGCCGTCGTATATTGCGTTACTGGATCTATTAACGAAGGAATAGAGATAACGATTATACTTCAATACGCCTATCCACTTGACAAACGCTTTACCAGGTCGAGCTAAAAAGGCGCTGGAAGCGACGTCGCGCAGCCAGAGGTCGCCGTTCGTTGGAATTTCAACTGGTCTAGGATTCGTACGCTCTTCAAACGCTTCCGCTTTATTCGCAAAGTAGTATGGATTCGACGTCATTCCTTTGCTATCGAGCAATTCCATATAGACTTTACCGTAGTCGGCGTGGAGTATGTTTCCAACGCCATACGATTTCCATTCCTTTCCATAACGTTCACCGATTCTTACGTCGCGATTAGCGTCGACCAGCTTACGTTTCCTGGGATCGTCCAGATTAACGCGATGAATTGCGGAAGGTTTGCGGTCGACGGCGAGCGTCGTTACTACGGAGCCAGAATCGCTAGCGCGCGCGTCCGAACTCGCTAGGATCGTAAATCGCGCCGTCGTCGCTTCAGGATACTGTCGCGCGGGATTCTCCGCCGGCTCGTCGTTTTCACCGCAGAATCGACGCGTATAGAAGGTAAGTTCGTACTCGCCAGGTTCAGAAAGATCGTACAGTTCGGCGAGATTGAATCGCCATGGATCAAGTTCAAATAGCTCGCCTGGTTCGAGTTCAAGGTCGGCGAGATACGTGAAATACCCGGGATACGTTTCGCGATAGAACGCGTACGCGCCCGTCGGCGTCAGGTCGACTTCGCGATCGTCGTCGCGTCTGACCAGCTTAATCGACGCGACAAGAGCGCCGCGCGAGAGAATCGGCGCGCTGTAGACTCGGCGCTTCAGACCGTTAGAGATATTTTCATCCACCAACTCCTCGAGAAGTTCTGGGCTAATTTCGGTCGTGTCGGAGACGCTCTGTCCCTTTGGAGCCGTAACATTTTCGATAAAGAGTCCTATCGGAATCTCTTTACCCACCTCTGACTGCTTAGGAATCTCGACGCGCCAGGCTAGCCCTTTGAACTCGTCGTCGGGCAACGTGTCGAGTTTCAAGGTTTGAAAATTCGACGAGGGCGCGCGCAGGCGACCAATAATCGAATTGAGAAAGAAATTATACCGTTTCTCTCGTTCGCGCAATTGAATTTGCGGGGTCAATCCACGATACGAGAGGGAGGAATGCAGCGCTTCGGCGCGCGCCCAGAAATCCATATTACTCGGTTGCGCCGTCGCGCGTGGCGCGTCGAATTCGCGCCATGCGTCTTCTGTGTTCGCAAAGGAATAGAACACGGGAGTCTTATTCTCCGCCGCCTCGGTTGCGCGTTCTGATCCAGACGTTCCGCCGTAAGCGCCGTTCGCCAAGACGAGACACGCCAACGCTAAATAACGTATATACATCAGCGCTTTCTCCTATTATTTGAGTTTAGTCGTTACCATTCAACGCTCCTAACTTGCGCGCCGACTGTATTCCAAAGGAAAAGTAGCGACGGCGACGCGTATCCAAAGCGCAATCACACTGGAAAACGCATTCCTTGGAAGGAGTCGTTTACCAGTTGGTATTTTATCGAGTTAAGAAACTAAGTCAATGAACGCTCAACGCGCGCGAAACAAAAATCGCCGACACGTCGCTTCTTGAACTTGAGATCGAGTTGTAACGCCTACGTTCGAGCCAAGTTCGGATGCGTTTCCAATGCGAATTGGCGGCGAACCGGCGCCGGCGCCAACGTCAACCTTACAAGTTGCGTCGTTGCGTTACTCGTTCTGGGGTTTCAAGCTGCCGCTCTTAGCCGTCACGGTAAACCGAACGGTCGCGTTACGCGGATACTCGCGCATTTGATTCTCTAGCGGCAGATGAAATTCGTCGCAATATTGTCGCGTATAGAAGATTAATTCATACTCGCCCGGCTTGGACAAATCGTAGTTTTCAGCGAGATCAAAGGTTCGGTCTAAAAGTTCAAACGTCTTACCGGCTTCCAATTCGACCTGTTCCGCTTCGTTCCTCGACTTTGAACGACCGTCACAGTAGTAATCATGCGCTCCTTTGGCGGTAAGTGAAACGATCTCATGATTATCCACACGGCGAATCAAAATGGAATTCAGATAGAAGAAGGAGAGTCGTTCCCAAGGGCAGGAAACGCGCACGCTCGCGGAAGAGGTATTGACGAGCTCTACCTTGATCGGAATCGGATCGCCAACTTCAGAACTCGTCGGAACCTCGATTCGCCAGGCGAAGGACTTATAACGCTCGTCGTCGAAAGAAGACTCGACGCCTACGGTTGCCGCGTCGGCGAAGATTCCGGTGGAAATTGATTCTTGAAAAGGCGACGCTCCTACAAGTGTGTTAAGGTATCGTTTATAATTAGCGCGCAGCTCGCTAAAGGCGTCGTCGTTAGGCGCGTACGCGCCAACTTTGACCATGGCTAAGCGCCTTAGAAAGACGTCGTCGTTCGTCGGAATTGCCGTCGGCTGGGGACGCTCGATTTCCGCACGTGCCTCTTGGAGAGAGACATAGGAGTAAGATTGACCGCTACGGTTGGCGCGTTCAAGCGCTTCGCGGCGCGCAACGGCGTAGGCGGTTTGACGCGTTTCACTCTTCGCGTCGCTCGCTCCGAGTATTCCGTTTGATCGTGGATTACCCGACAGTACATTGGCGCCGATCGTCTTGTCGTTTACTGCTACTGGTTCGTTAGCGCTGAGCGACTGACGTGTCGAAATAGTCGTCGTCGATTGCGCTAAGACCGCGCTCGTCGAAACAATAGCGCTGAAAAGAACCGCCACAATTGCACTTAGTGTCGACTTCATAAAAACTCACTCCACTGTTAAAAGGCTGAGCAAAGACGCGCCGCGCCTGTTACGCTGTGCGGCAATTGAATCTTGAAAACGCGGTAACGCGCGAGCTGAGAGCTCTTGCGTTACCGTAACTTCTAGTCGACCTTATCGCTCTCCGGCAAAACGGTAAATCTTACCGTTGCTTTACGCGGATATTCGCGCTCCATGTCGGCAAGAGGACGCTCGGCTTCATCACAATATTGTCGTGTAAAGAAGGTTAGTTCGTATTCTCCTGGCGCTGTCAATACGTAATTCTGCATAAGGTCGAAAGCGTATGGGAAATCGAAAGTTTCTCCTGGTTTTAACGTTACGACGGGGTATAATTCTCTCGTCCCCTTGAGGTTGTAGTAATTATAGGCGCCAGTTTTCGTCAGGAAAACTACGCGACCGTCGTCTACTTTCCTAATCGTGATTGAATTGAGAAAGAAGAAAGACGGATCGCTTTTCGAACATGTAACGCTGACGTCGCGGTCAGAAATATTCTTCAATCCAACCGATAGTTTAGCAGGCGTTCCTAGTTTGAATTTCGACGGAAGCGATACGGTCCATGCTAATTGCATGAGTTCATTCTTACTAAGCTCGCGATTCAAAAGGGTCGTTCGATTGAAGTCTAACTCGCCTTTAGAATTGAAAAGAGGTATCGTCGAGGCAAGAAAGAAGTTGTACGTCATTCGAAAACGCCAGTAATATGCGCTAGCATGTCGCGGCGACGAATCGAAGGGCGCTATCGCTCTAAATCGCTCCGTTACGAGCTCATTAGAGGGAATTGGCGTCGGCTTAGGATTGGTAATCTCTTCATTCGCTTCTTCCTTAGTGGCGATCGAATATGTTCTTTGCTGTAACCGACAGTCGTCAATTACTGGCGAAGACGAATCAATGTCGGCTGTAGTTGCTTTTTTATCGTCGTATTCGTTATAAGCGACTCCAACGAGAGAAGGAACGACAAAGTTCGAGTCTTTGTTGTATTCCTCGTTAAGCGAACCACCGTACGCGCTGTAATTTGTACTGTGTTGCACGTTATTATTTTCCGCAGTGGCTACAAATTGACGCCCAATATTATCCGATAATGTCGTTCCCGCGTCTGACGAATTGGCATACCCAGCCATGTACGTTTGCATGATAACAAACAGTACGAAGAAGAGCGCTGCAATTGATTTCAACATGGTAAATCTCCTTATCATAAGATACTTGTGTCTACCAGTTCGTGTAGTATCGTATGTTGTCGTTCCATTCTTGTAGAGAAGGAGAAAGCACATATGACAATGGACAAGAGACATTGCTTTGAATCCATCCTGCTAAAACATCATAAGTGGCTTCACAGCGCCAACTCCACTGGACTTGTTGCAAAGGAATCCATATGCTGTCACCCCCTGTCGGTTTGTATATAGTACTCGCCATAAAACGTAAATCTACGTTAAGATACCAGTAATTGTTTTCGTACTCATACGAAAGATCGTAACTTGGTCTATCATTCATAGCCAAATGAATCGAGGTTGTTCCTGGATACCATTTGGATAAATCTAGATAATTTACATTCTCCTGTTTATAATATGGAAAGAACCTGTCGAGATGTGGTTGATTCAACCCTGCTCTATTACTTATATAACCGTCGAGTCGCCTTTTGTAACTGAGATCTTGTACTGTTTGGACGAAATTGATTTCTCCGGCGTCGTTATTGATTCCATCACGTGAAACTGCGCCAACAGACGTTAGTATGAGTATACCCGGTCCGTAAAGCCTAGTTACATTATTCTCGTCAGGTCCAATCGGGGATGGGGCGCTGATATAAGCGTCTACTGATATTGAAGGGGCAATAATCTCAATAGACGTAGTCGCCGAATATGTAGTTGTAGACGGCTGTATAGAGCCAGTTGGAGTCCATTGCAGAGGAACATTGCACATAATCGTAGTAGATTGCGCCTTTACTTCGTAGAACTTGATAACTTCTTGATGGTAGTCGTCGTTGACTAGATAATCAACGACTCCAAACTGTTCGTTAGTCGTATAACTCTTTATTCTCGGCAATTGCCCGAGATTGGAATTAAGCGACCACGTTCTCTGTTCATTCGAAGGAATAGACAATCTCGAATCCATCGCCACGCGCGCCTGAATCTTCTGTCCAACGATCGCCTTATTATTATCGGGCGTCAAAGGCACAAACGGCTCGCCGGCAATACTGACTTCAATCTCCACATACGCAATATGCAGGCACGCTGATTCTGACGCGGCGATCGTTTCGCCGTCGTCATACGAGCCGTTATTATTCGCGTCGTGATACACGATGTAATTGAACGTGAAATCGCGCGTCGCGGCGGCATTGGTTACATTATTAGGCTTCGTCCATACAAACGTATCGGCGCTCGAGCCAACCGATTTATTCCAATACGTTCCGGGATTGGAAATCGTTATGGCAAAGTTATAACCAGACTCATTCGAGCCCGTCATAGAAGCCGGTACGGTAACAGTACCGTAAGGATCTTGAATAACGACAAGTTCCAACACTGGGTTCGTTGCCGTACCGTCAAAACAACCCGCTATCATATTCCCTGGCGCGCCTAGAGCAAGGGACAAAACGGCATTCCCGCAACCTGCGTCGCATCCGTCGCCTCCGTAACCGTCCCCGCAACCTGATCCGTACCCGTCGCCACATCCGCTGCCGCATCCGTCTCCTAGCGCGTCGTCTGGTACTTCGCCGTCGTCCTCTTCGAGCGCCGCGCACGCGAGGAACTCGTCAGTTGCGTCGTATCCGAACCTTGTTTCCGAATCGACAGCGGCGCTCAATTCAGGCGCTTCTTCGATGAAAAAGTCTTCGTCTTCCGACCAGTCCGCCAGAACGGCGTTACACGCGTCGACGTTCTCATTGGTCTGCGCGCTACCCGCGCTACAGCGCCGCAGTGGAGCGGCGAGCGCTTCTGCGACAATAGGTATCGCCTCCATGTAATCAGTATCGAGTTGCGCCGCGCGACAAAAGAGGGTTTCATTATCCGTCGGCGGCGACGCGCAATGAATGGGGGTTGCCGAGAGAGCAAGGCGTTTCTCACGGGCTTCGAGTACAAGACGACGCGACGCGAGAACGTTATTAACGCTTTTGCGAACAGAACAGGCGAGTAACGCTGTGAAAGTGAGAAGACGTTTCATAGCAAAGCTCTCCTTAATACATTTTTGCACAATTAACTTGTAGCCAACAACTCTTGCGCGTAAAGTTCGTGTATTTCGATAATCGAGCAATTCGACCGCTTGCGACATGAAGTCGATGAATTCGGCGACAGCCTGCTCTCTCTCGAAAACAACTCTCGACGTTTAACGAGCTCGTCCGTGAGCGCTCTCCGACAATCTAGTTCGCGCCCGAAGCGAACCGCGTCGGCGAAATATTCCTCGCGCGTTCTCGCTAGCGGCGCCGACCCGACTCCCATCGTACGATACGCCCCGAGCGGAAAGCGCTGAACGGGAAGCTCGACGACGAGCGACACGTCTGGAACGCCGCGCGCAAGCGCGCCGGCGTACACGTCGCAACCTTGTACGGAATTGAGCAAACGGCAATCGTCGCCTGTTCTCATACGCAAATCCTTACTCGGCGCAAAACGCCGGTATAACAAACTTCTGTTGCAACATCAATCGCTGTTAGCCACGACGAGCTAAATCCGGGACGTCGCCACGTTCGTAGCTGTAATACCAAAAAGAAATGCGGTCGTCAAGTTCCTTGCAAGCGCGTCGTTCAAAAAAATAAAATTTACGTTGAGCGCCTAGGATTGGCGTCGATACCGCGCCAATCCCACGATTAAGTATCAAGAAAATCGAACGCGCCTAGTAGAGGCGACTCCAAAGCGCAGGGTATCGTTACCGTTCTTCGCGTAGCGCGCGTTCCAAGAATTGTTCAAATTCGCGAACAGCGTCGACGCGTTCAAAGACGCAAGGGTTGCGCTCGAGGATCAATTGCGAAAGCGCGCGACGACGATCGTGGTTCACGCCAAGTTCAACGGCGTTGCGCACGTATTCGTCGCAATTATTCGCGAGCGGCGCACGGTCGACGCCCATGGCGGCGTAAGCGGAGACGGGAAAACGTTGCACAAGGAGTTCGCCCACTTTAGAAACGCACGGAATACCGCGCGACAAGGCGTCGTAGAGCGTTAGACAGCCGGAATACACAGACGAGTCGAGAACGACGGTCGACGCGGAAAGGATCTTGTCGTAATCGCGCAACGAGAGTCTTGGCAGGAATATCATACGTTTCGCAAGCGTCGCGCCGAGCTTGCGCACGATTCGCGCGCGAATACGTTCCGCGTCCCCGTCGTCTGGATCGCCGAGCAGCGTCATAACGTAGCCGGAAGGGTCGGAGACAAGGACCCCTTTAATGTAATCGTCGAACTCTGGGTGATATTTAGCCAAGCGTTGCTGACAAAAATAGAGCGCGCCGTCGCTCGGCAGTCCTAAGTCGACTCTTGTACTAGGGCTGGTTGGCTTATGACGCGCCTGAAATTCGGGAGCCTCGTTGAGGAGCACGAGTTTTTCCGTGTAATGTTCCTGAGCGGATTCGATTTCGGCGAGACGATAAGAGAGAAAATAATCGACGTCTGGCGTTCCAGTCGTACCATGCGCGCCCCAAGCAACGACTTGCGTTGGCGCTAGCCTCATCATAGGGAGATAGTAATTCCAATTAGTCGCGCCGACTTTCCAGTAATAAATTGCGTCGCAGTCGGTTTCGCGTATTCGTTCGACCGCAGTCTCAAAGGAGTCGGAAAGATTGACGAAACTCACGGCGTTAAGTTGCGAGCGCAAAAACGACTCTGACTCCGGATGATGAAATACGATCGATTCAAATCGCGACGGATCGAGGCGGTTGATAATACCAGCCATCGATCGAAGAAATCCGCCGATCTCAAGGGGCGAGAAATAGTAGCCGACGCGCAGCTTTGCGCGAGCGCTACGGCGCGCACGCTCGACTCGTACTTTTTGAAAAGAGGGCGCAAAGAGACGCGCGTACTTCTCCTTGATCGAGCGACAGCAGCGATTAAGGTGCGCAAGTTGAAAGGGCGGAACAAATCCTTCGATCGGCAACGCGCGCCAGTCGAAGACCGGCGCTTCTGCAAGCGCTTCGTCGAGCGCGTTCTCCAGCGCGCGCCAGTATTCGTCGACGTCGGCGGTTGACTCGAAATAGACAGGCGTATAGCCTAATTCCTTCCAGCGCAACGCGGTCGAGTCGCCGACGGACTTAGCGCCGTTGCGGAAATGCGCGCGCGAAAGGTCGCGCTGACCCAAGCGACCGTAATATTCGCCTAGTCGTAATTCCTGATCGACAGTACTCGGTTGCGTTTGCGCGACGCGTTCGAGCAGTTCTGCGGCGGTCGACCAGTCGTGCATTTTAGCCGCCGCGCTTGACGTTAAGTAGGCGAGCGTCGTGGGATCGGGATGTAACGGACGCGCGCGTTTAAGCGTCTCGACGCTGGCGCGCTGACGCTGCAGACGTTCTAACACGAGCGCCAACAACATGATAGCGTCGAGCCGCTCGCCGCCTATTCGCAACGCGTCCTGCAACGCTTGTTCCGCCTCCGCAAATAACGGCGAGGAAGCCGCGCGGTCGGGAGGAAGACCGCGGCGCTCCTCGCGTTTAATCAACACGCTCGCTAAATTAACGAGCGCGTCGGGATACTGTCGGTTCAATTCGAGCGCGACGCGAAATTCGCGTTCGGCCTCTTCCAACCGCCCTAGTCGCATCACGGCGACGCCGCAGTTATTATGAAACGCCGATTCGCGCGGGCGCAACGTAATTGCGCGCCGGTACAGTCGTTCCGCAGCCTCGAGCGAGCCGCCGTTGAGCGCGTTGAGCGCCGCGTCGGCGATCGCGTCGACGTCTTGGGATTCGGAGGTAAATACGTACTGGGTCATAATTAAACCAACAAGAATAATCGAAAAAGACGATGAGAAGTGGGAACGCAACGAGTTTACTGATAAACGCGTACGTAATCGATGAGGAAATCGGTCGGACATGTGTCGTCGGCAATTTCGCCTCCCCACGCGCCGCCTATCGCCGTATTGAGAATAATATAACACGGCTGATCGAAGGGCCACTGCGGAGTCTTCGGCTCTTCCTCCGCGCGATTGAATTCCAAGACGACGACGTTGTCAACTAGAAGTAGCAACTTCTCCTTCGTCCATTCGAGAGAATAGACGTAAAATCTCTCTTCCGGTCGCTCGCCAGGTTTGTCGAGCAACAGACTATTTCCTTTGCTAACGTGTTGCCAACGTTCGCCGCCCTTTTTGCGCATATGAATCGTCGCGTGAGCGCGGTACGGCGTATGACCCACGTATTCCATGATATCAATCTCGCCGCAAGAAGGCCAGCCGACCGTCTTAATATTGTCGCCCATCATCCAGATCGCCGGCCAAATCCCCTTGCCTTTCGGCAATTTCGCGCGAACGTCGACTCGACCGTACTGCCAAGACGCTTTACCCAACGTTTCGATCGCCGCCGACGTGTAGTCCGCCGTTTTGCGCCCATGCGAATTAGGTCGACCGTCAAGATCGTAGCTCTCTTTCAGCGTCCTGATCGTTAGAACGCCGTCCTTTTGAAAAATATTCTCCAGACGCGCTTCCGTATAGTACTGCGCTTCATTATTGCGAACGTACCCGACTTCGTAGCTCCACTTCTCGGCGTCCGGAAGACCTTCGCCGTTGAATTCGTCCGCCCAGACAAGCTTGAGCTCGCGACCGTCGGTCGTCTTAATGGTTGCCGGCGCCGCAGACTTCGTATCAGTCGCGTCCTCTGCGTACGCGCGTCCGAGTAAGGCGACGACGCAGAGCGCGCTTAATAGAAACGTAGCGTATTTCATGACAATTCTCCATGTATAAATCGCTAGGATCGGCGAGCGCGCAACTGCGCTACGCGCGCGGTCGTTCGCGCCCGGTAAAGTGCGGCAGTTTGGCGCGCGCGACGCGTTCCATTTCGTCAACGACCTCTTCGATCGTCTTACCGTCGGAATCGACGCGAACCGCGTCCTCGGGCGCGCAGAGCGGTCCGACCGCGCGTTCGGAATCGAGACGATCGCGCTCGAGAATCTGACTCAAAATGACGTCGAGCGCCGCCTCTTCGCCGCGCGCGCGCAATTCGCCCAAACGTCGACGCGCGCGTTCTTCTGCGCTCGCGTCGAGATAAAACTTACAGCGCGCGTCCGGAAAGACCGCCGTGCCCTGATCGCGACCTTCCGTTACGATCGCGCGCGAGAGACCAATGCGACGCTGCTGCTCGACTAGTATCGCGCGCACCTCGGGCGCGTTCGCCGGATAGCGGACGACGCGTGAAATCTCGGGCGCGCGCACAGCGTCGGTTACGTCCTCGCCGTCCATGATCGTGCGCCCGTCGATCGATTCTAGCGTGATCGCGCGCGCTACTGCGGCGAGCGCGCTCGCGTTCGTCAGATCGACGCGCAAGCGCAACGCGCGCAACGCGATCGCGCGATACATCGCGCCAGTATTAAGGTACTCGAACCCTAGTCTCTTCGCGAGCGCGCGCGAAGTCGCGCTCTTACCGGCGCCCGCCGGTCCGTCGATCGTAACGACGTCGAGTGGCATATCGCCCTCCCAGCTTTAAACAATTCGCGGCGTCTTGACTCAACGCTCGACGTTGGCGACGCCAAAAACCGTAGCGTCAAGCGGTCTATATATTGTAGCGTAATCGAGGCGCAAGCGCTAGCGCCGCGCGGTGAAAAGAATCAGAATGCTACGGCGTAGCTTTAAACCTTGAAACTAAACGGTTCCGATTATAGCGATTAATCGGACAAAAAAGTTTTAACAAGCGTGCAAATATAGTAAAAGAGCGCTCCAACAGGATTGTCAAATCAGAACAAATTGGTAAAATAAAAAAACTAGGAGATTGAGTAGTTTTAAGCTGGCAGGGAGCGTTCGGTAGACAATGAGCGGCGCGTCAAAAGGCGCGGCGAGTTGCCGCTTGCTGGTTGCGAGCTAGGTTGTAACGGTTGCGAGGGTTAGGTTCAATAAAGGAATAAAAGGGAGCGCAATCGCAAACTCTTTGCGTCTAGCGGCGCAATAGGGTTGAGACGCGCGCGTAATTGGTCGATTATAGTTAGGAGCGCACGTTGCGCGGAGCTGAGCGCTCCCGCTGAGGCGCAAGATGAAATACGAAAGGATTCGATTTCGCCGACGTCGTTTGTCGTTTGGGCATTAAGCCGAATCGCGACAACGCAAGTGAAAGAAGCCGCCGCGCGCGTCGCAAACGACTCGTTTGACGTTGCGGTCGCGTTAGGATTAGCGGCGTACTATTGGGGAACGAAGGGAGCGACGGATTCTATGAAACGCAATTATGACGAGTTCGATAAAAATGATGGTTACGCCTCATGTGTGGATTCGGAACGTTATGCTGGCGACTCGTATTATCTGGACGACTATAACTTTGAAGAAGACGAGCGCGACCGATTTCAGGTTGAAAACGCCGATTTTGCGTTCGAGTACGACGATTCGTGCGATCCGCTCGACCGTGCGCTCGAAGGCGAATCCTTTGACGAGTCGGGCGCGACCGATTCGTTCGACGATCCGATACGTCTCTACCTCGTGCAGATGGGCGATATTCCCATGTTCACGCAAGATCAGGAGCGCGCGGCGGCGACCAAGATAGATCGCGCGCGGCGACGTTTCCGTAGCTCCGTATTGCGACTCGACGCCGTGGCGCGCTATTCCGTTTCATTGCTCGAAAAGATTCGCGACGGACGCATACGGCTAGACCGCACGATCGACGTCTCCGTCTCAGATTTAGCCGCCAAGAAACGTTTTCTCGCGCTACTCGACCCGGCGCTTAAAACGCTCAAATCGATTCTTGCGCGCAATAGAAAAGATTATGAAGCGATAACGTCCGGCGCGCTTTCTCAGGACGAACGGCGCGCGCGCCGCAAGATTATGAACGCGAGACGACTACGCGCCGCGCGCATTCTCAACGAACTCGATCTCCGCACGCAATCGTTCCTACCCTTCCTCGACAAGCTAACGCGTTCGCAAAAGAAAGTTCAAGAGCGCCTCGCGCGCGCCAAAGAGTTACGCGCTATCTTATCGGAAACGCACGGCTCGAACGCGTCGCGCTCGCGTCAAGCCGGCGTCCGCGCGCGCCAGGATCGACAAGCGTCCGACTCGTCCGTGTGGACCATGGAGGGAGGCTGGAGCTCGCGTCCGAGCTACGAGCTCGTGGAACAGAACTCCTTCTCAGGTTGCGAACCGGTCGAACTGTCAATGTCCGGCGCGAGCGTGCGTTACACGGCGGCGGAGAGCCGATCGAACGCAAGCGATCGCGAGCGCGTTGTTCTGCGCGAAGAGTACAAGGCGCTCCGGCGCAAGTTGCGACGTTGGCGACTCGCGTCTAACGACTCCGTTAAATCAACGGCGCGCGGTCTGGCGCGCGCTGAGGAAGCTCGCAGCGAATTCGAGGCGGCCAAACGCGCGTTTTCCGCCGGCAATCTCCGCCTCGTTGTCAGTATCGCCAAGCGCTATCGGAATCGCGGTCTAAGCTTTCTCGACCTCATTCAAGAGGGCAACACCGGTCTCATGCGCGCGGTCGACAAGTTCGAGTACAAGCGTGGATTTAAGTTTTCAACATACGCAACATGGTGGATTCGGCAAGCGATCTCGAAGGCGCTCGCGGATCAGTGTCATGCGATTCGAATTCCGAACCACCTCATGGAAACGCTCAAAACGATTCGCAAGACGACGCGCGAAATGACGCGCAAATCGTGCGAGACGCCCTCGGCGCAGGAGATCGCGGGCGCGGCGGGGCTCTCGCTTGCCGACGTGCGCTCGGCAATTCAGATTTCACGACCGCTACTCTCGCTTGATCGCCCGGTCGAAGGCAGCGAAGAGAGCTTCTTCGGCGACTTCCTGGAAGATCCGCATAAGAGCGATCCGCTCGTTGAAATCAATCGTTCCGCGTTGCGCGAGCGGCTCGACGAAGCGCTCTCCGCCCTCTCTTTCAGGGAACGCGAAATCGTTCGACTTCGTTATGGGCTCGCCGACGGCTACTCGTACACGCTCGAAGAAGTCGGCAATATTTTCCGGATAACGCGCGAACGCGCGCGCCAGATCGAGGTCAAAGCGGTGCGTAAACTACAGCATCCCGTGCGTTCTAAGTCGCTCTACAGTTTCCTCGAAGGCGGTGAAAAGCGCGATCGTTACACGCGCGGCTCGCGACGCGGCGCCGAGAAGAAGACGGCGCGCGTCGACGCTAGAGTCGACGCGCGAGTTGCGCCGCAGGCGACCAATCCTGCGTCGCCGTCCCTGCGCGTTGAACGGGACGACGCGCGCGCGCGCGGACAGGTTATCGCGCCGCCGCTCTCGGCCTTCTCGCAACCGTCCTTTGTCGGGTCGCTCTCGAGCGCGCCGATGGAATAACTGGTAAACTAGCTCTCTTTGTAAGGGAACGCGTCGTTGCGGCGCGTTCCCTCCGATTTTTTTACGCGCGATCGCTTGCCTTTTTTGGTTTTTTCTGCAATAATAACGTCTGTCGGCGGCGTTCGGAACGCGCGCGAACTGTAAAAACGAGACACATACGGTGGGATTCAAAATGAGTCGACGAAGAAAAACTACTGCTAAAAACGAAGCGAAATTACAGATGACGTCAATGATCGACGTCGTCTTTCTACTACTCGCGTTCTTCGTAATCACCTATAAGACGCCGGAAGTCGAAGGCGATTTCAATATTCGAATGCCAGTCGACGCGCAATCCAATTCCGTGCCGGAACTCGACGATCTAACGCCGGTCGTCGTGAAACTCTCGGCGGACGCGCGCGGCGAACTCGTCGGCGTAAGATTCGGCGACGCCAAGGTCAAGGATATGGCGACCCTGCGCGCTATGGTTTTCGACTACATTAAGACGAGCGACGGCTCGCTACAAGACGCAATCGCGAGCGGCGAAACGCCAACGGTGCGCGACGACCTGGAAATAGAACTCGATTGCGATCCGCAACTCCGCTATCAGTACGCAATGCAGGCGATCACGGCGGTAACGGGCTACCTAAACTCACAAGATCAACTCGTCAAACTAGTCGATAAGGTTAAGTTCTCGCCTCCCAAATAGACGCGTCGACATTTGTTAGCGCTCGCGCAACTTGCAAGCGCTCAACTCGCTCCCTGTTCGGAGAAAAAAATGAGTCAACCGAAGCAATTTGGACCCTTTATTTTAGATCGCATGATTGGTCGCGGCGGCATGGGCGCGGTCTATCGCGCGACACACGAAACGACCGGACAGGTTGTCGCCGTTAAAGCGCTGCTACTGCCGCTCGAGCAAGAGCGAGTGCGTTTCGACGCTGAAATTTCGACACTGAAATTACTACGGCACGAAAATATCGTCAAGCTCTACGGCTACGGTCAGGAAGACGGCGTGCTGTATTACGCAATGGAGTACGTCGACGGTCCGAGTCTTTCGACGTTGCTCAAGCGAGGACGACGCTTTACCTGGGAAGAGGTCGTCTATATCGGCGAATCGATATGCCGCGCGCTTAAACACGCGCATGACCGAGGCGTCGTACATCGCGACATTAAACCTGCCAATATTCTACTCGTCAATAACGGCGTCGTTAAAGTCTCTGATTATGGAATCGCGCAATATTTCGGAAATAATCGCCTAACGAACGCCAATCAAGTAGTCGGAACAATTGAATTTATGGCGCCGGAACAAGCGAAAGCAGGCGCGGTTACGCCGAAGACGGATATGTATTCGCTGGGCGCCCTGATGTACGCGCTGCTCGTCGGCAAGCCGCCCTACGTCGCGAGGACTCTGCCGGAACTACTGAGCCAGTTCCGCTCTGGTTTTCCCGCGCCAGTGCGCAACGCGCGACCTGAGATTCCCAAGGTAGTCGACGACCTTCTCCACGAACTGCTACAAATTGAGCCGGATAAGCGACCGGGCGACGCGCGCATTATCGGACGACGACTACAAGCGCTACTTAGTTCCTCGCCAAACTGTCCAAACGGCAACCCGTTCCTCAACCGTCGATTCATTCACACGAATCCACCGCCGAAAACGCCGACGCTGCCGATCTCAAACTCGCGCGTCGATCTTGAAAATCCGACCGATACGACGATGGCAAAGAGCGCGCTCAGTAAAGACGCGGAAGCCGAACGCGAGATGTTCGAACCGGGAGAAGAACGCGCGCCGGATTTCCCATATCGTCAAATAAGCGACGATCTCGACGCAGAGCTAGACTTCGAATCGCCCTTCGATAAGACAACGGAACGCGCGACAAACGTGGAACAAGAGGAGAATAAGGCGCAACGACCCGAAGAATTACGCGACGATTTCGTTGTAAACGAGTCCGGAAACGTTCTCGATCCAGAAGGCGCTAAGTACGGAGAAAGCGAAACCTCGACCGGAGATTTCGACGAAAAAAATGACAATAGCGAACGCGATCGTCAGATAGCGTCCATCAACGCGCCGCAATCGTCCGCGACTATTACGCTCGCGCCAAGCTCGTACGATTACTCGCGCGAAGGCGAACAGATACCGTGCAATACGCTCGACGACGATTCGTGCGCGACCTCGTCCTCGAGTTTTGAATTCGAGGTCAACGGCGAACTCGAATCACATGCGTCAAGCGCGCAAGCGAGTGAAAGCGAAACGCGAACGCGCGAATCCGCGAACGAATTGCTACGATCGCATAAGCGGGACGACGAACGCGCTAGCAAAGCGGAACGCGCCGCCGCCACGACCGTCGTCGAGAAGGTCGAAGAGGCGCCGCAATATTCAAGTCGCTCGAGAACAAAAGAGCCGGAACCCTTGCCAGTACAGGCGCCGAAGGGAAAGAACGTGCCGTTCGATGAACTCGGCGAGACGGCGCTTGAAGCGACTCCGCTAGAAAAGTTCAAAAAGTCGCAATTCACCGAAGTCGGGGAGGACGAACTGGGCGACTTACCCCAAATAGAAGAGACCGAGCGTTCGTTCTTCGCGCGCTTTCGCGTGCTCGCGCTGGGGCTCGCGCTCGCCGCTGTAATATGCTCGATTTCCTACGCGCTCAAGGCGCCGTCCGCAGACGCGCTCTACTCGCGAGTCGATAAGAAACTGCGCGCCAGCTCCGAGAAAGACTTTAGTCTCGCGTTACGCCGCGCGGAAAAGGATATTAAGCGCTTTCTCGAGCTGTATCCGAACGACGAACGGTGCGGTAAAATGAACTATTTTCTCTGCGAACTTGAAATCGAGGAGCTCGACGCGAAACTAGAACGCCAGTTGCAAAACACCAATAGATCGACCGACCAGCAGCCTAATCCAATAACGCGCGCATACCTCTACGCGCGCAAGATTTCGCTTGAAGACTGGGAACGCGGCGCAATTAAATTGCGCGCCTTTATCGAGTTATATGGCGCCGATAATCTCGAATTGCCAACAAACGAACTTGACGAAAGCGCGCGCAATCCCGTCGACGCGAACGAGACCAAACGTTACAAGCTCGCGAAAAAACTGCCGCTCGCGCCCAATCGGTGGAAAACATGGAAGGGAGAAGAGCGCGCTAATATGACGTTAATCGATCAGCTTATTGAAATTGCCAAACGACGTTTGGCGGCGGTCGAAAAGAACCTTGACGTCGTACGTAGCGCCGATCTCGCGCTACTGCAAGATCGACTTATTTCAGCAGACGCCGTTAAAGAGACCAATCCGCAATACGCCGAGCGAATACGAAACGCGGCAAACGCGTTATACGGCGATTGCGTCTGGGCGCAGGAGAAACTACAAGACGCCGCTAAGAGCGCCTCAGACGAAGATGGACAGGACGCGAATCGTCAAGGCGAAATAAGCGCTGTGAAACAAGCAAACGAACAACCCAACGAATCCTCGAACTCAAATGAAACAAAGAAGGATATCTAAAATGGCAGATCATTTGACGTCTTATCGACTCGCTTGGACTAAAGGCGCACGAATCGCCGCTCTTATACTGCTCGCGCTCGGCGCCTTTCGCGCGACGGCGGCTGAAATTCAAACGCCTGACGGCAAGCCGCCTATGGTTCATTGGGCTATTCTTGAATCGACGCCGGGCGATATGGATCAAATGCAGGCGTTCGCGCGTGAAAACGTAGCGCCGCGAGCGCCGAAAGAACAAGGAACCTACGCGCTATACGGCGGCGTCGACGCGACCGACCCTAATCGCTTATGCCTACTTGAAATATACCGCGACGAGAGCGCGTACGAAATTCACGTCGGCAGCGACGAGTTTCACGAATATAAATCACGACGCGCGCCAATCTTAAAAAGCTTGATCATCGTGCCCGTCGAGCCGATCGCATTGGAGCAGAAGCCCGAAAAAGGAACGGAAGTATGGATGCGAACCGTCGTCGTCGACAAGGACGACGCGCCTGCGTTCCGCGCGCTCGCTCGCCAAGAGGCGCTCGAAGCTACGCGAAAATTCGACGGCGTAATAGGATACTTCGCAACCGAGGACGCAGAATCAGGGAAGTTCATGACCCTCGAAGTCTTTCGCGACTCCGAAGCGCGCGCAAACTACCGCGCGTCGTCGACATACATCGAATTCAGACGCAAGCGCGATCTCATTGAACGCGGCGCCGACGAAAGAAAGCTCAACGTCGGCGTTATAACGCTGACCGAAAAATATCGCGAAGACGACGGCAAGAATTAAACCGCGTAAAAAACTAACGCGATAAAAGGGACGTAAACTTATCAAGCGTCTCGCGCGCAATAGGCTCGGAACTAGGGAGCGTCGTACGCCACTCAACGGCGCCGAGCACGACGTTCACGCCCGAGCCTATGCCAAATAGACCGACTTTATCGCCTGGACGAACGAAACCAGACTCGATTCCCAAAGCCGCTGCGGTAGGCAACGCGACGCTGCCCGTATTGCCAAGATACGGCAACGTCGCGAAATTCTTAGATACGTCAAGCTTGAGCGAGTCAAAGAGCAACTTCTGATGCGCTTTGCCAACCTGGTGGCAGAAAAGACGATCGAGCGTTTCGGGCGACCAATCAAACGTCGATTGGAATTCCTCAAACGCGCGCGCGGCAAGCGACACTCCTGTATGCAAAAGTTGTTCGGAATCCGTCTTCATCGTCTGACCCGAGGAAGCGCCGCCCGCCGTTACGTCAATTTGACTGCGGCACAACGCCGAACCTTCCGTATTCGCGCGAACGATCGCGCCCAGAAAGCGATTACCTGTACGCGTTAGCCGTTCGCTCGTCAGCATGATCGCAGCGCTCCCCGAACCGATCGTAAGCGAGGCAAACGCGTCTTTAATCGACTGGCGCGTATGATGAAGATTACCGTTAAGTTCCGATATCGTCGTCTCCATAAGAGACCGACTCGTCTCCGTGCCGACGACTATGCCAGCTTCGATCTGACCAAGTTCTATCATATTCGCAATCTGCAACGCGCCGGTTAAAAGACCGAGGCACGCGTTGCTCACGTCGAAAATCACCGCGTTCTGGCACAAGCCCAATCGTCGATGAACGTCGCACGCCGTCGCGGGCTCCTGATAGTCGCGGCACACCGAACCGTGAATAAAAGCGCCAATGCGATCGCGCGCTATGCCTGTCGTACGTAAGAGCTTATCAACGGTAACGACGCTCTGATCGCCCGGCAACGCGCCGCGCGACCACAAACCGCGTTCTATCACGCCCGTCATGTGCTCGATTCGACCGGCGTGCAGTTTCAAGCGCTCGTACAAAGGCTCAAGCCGCCGCTCAACTTCGTCTGAGGTTACGATATCCTGAGGAAGCGTGCATTCGATCGCTTCGATAAAGACGCGCTCGTATTTCATTTTCGACCCTTCGCCGTTAAACAAGAGCGCGCGAACCATAATCGAATGAGAACGTCGAATCATGGGGTTCGCGCGCAAGATGAAATAACGTTATGACTACCGGAAGATTACGTTAATTAACCTTCATAGCGGCGGCAAGAATAGCGGACGTCGTCGGTCTCATGATTCGTGGATCAACCTGTTCGCCCTGCTGCAACGTTGCGCGAACCGCTTTGCCTGAAATAAAGACCGGCTTCTCGTCTGGATGATTCTCCATGAGATCGACGCGACCGAGGGATTCGTAATAAGCGGCGAACCCGACTTTTAAAGGCGTCTCCTGCAAATCGCCGTTCAGATGCGAGAAGATCTCCTGCGCGTCGAAGTCGCCCCAGATCGCCGTACCGTCTTTATACGGCGCGTCCGCGTGCTTGCGACCGATGATAATATCTGTAAAGCCAAAGTTCTGACGGTAGATCGCGTGCATGACCGCTTCCTTAGGACCGCCGTAGAACATCTTAATATCGAGCCCGAGCAAAATAACGCGATCGGGAACTTCTTCTCCCAATTTCGCCCAAAGCTCGCGATCGGAGTCGCCCTCGCCCAACGCGCGGTCGGCAATGAGTTTCTCGTACGTCTGCATACGAATCTCGGCGTTCACGTCGTCCCCTTTCGTCTCGCCGACCAAAGGATTCAAGCACGCGCCCGCGTTATACCCTTCTTTGAGCAGTTTTTCCAAACCGTACACCAGCGCGTATTCGTGCGCGCGGTGGAGAGGATTACGCGTCTGGAACGCAACGACGCGCTCCCAACCGCGTTGCGCGATAAGCGAACGCGTCTCCTGCGGCGAAAGAACGTACTTGCCAAACGCCGCGTTCTTCTTTTGCGGCATGACGTTAATTACGCCGCCGAGCAACCACGTCTTATCGGCGTCGTGCACGAGCGCCATATCCGCGCCAGGGTGGTCCGTGCGGTCGGTGAGGTACACCGATTTCAGATAGCGCGGCTTGTCCCACGGAAAGACGTCGGTAAGTTCCAGAACGCCAACGACCTCGTCGGCGCCGTTCACCAACGCGACTTCCTGACCGGACTTGAGCGTCTTCGCGAGTTCTTCGGAAACCGGTAACGAAAGCGGAATCGTCCACGCGTACTTTTTGCCCTGGTACTCTATCACGGCCTCGTCGAGAACTCGATTAAAGGTCTCGGAGTCCATTGGACCGTCGAGCGGCGTTAACGCCCCGTCTCCCCAGCGATAGACAGTCGATAGATCGGCGTCGCTCACCGGTACTTTCGGCAACGTAGCGGCGCGTTGTAACGTCTCGTCAATTTGCTCCGTGGGAATGGCGCGGCAAACAGGCTCGGTTCGACCGCCGTGATAAAGAATCAGATCGCTCATCGAAAGCTCCCTTTCAAAAACTTACTTAATACCTATGCGCATACTCGAGCAAACGCTCAACACAATTGCGCCATTATAACCTATCTTACCAATACCTGAAGTAGCGCCGATCCGCAAATCAGCCGACGCTGCGCGAAGCGTCCTCGTGCGCGACGCGTTCTTTATTCTCGTCAAACTCCGATTCCTCAGCGGTCGCTTCAGCCGCCTCAGCCGCTTCGCGACGTTCGCGCGCGTCCTCGTCGACGACCCATGCGACTCGACCAAGAACTCTTAAATAGAGCGCCGCGCCGAAATTCGACAGGACGGCAAAGACGATAGACGCGCCAAACGCCGTTAGCCAACTAACGCTCGAGTCCTCGCCGACCGCTATCGTGCGATACAACGCCGCGCCGCCAAAAACAAGGAGCGCGATAAAGAGCCCGACCGTCGCGCACGTCAAATACAGCCAAAGCTTCGCGCGCTTCTTAACGCTAAGCGCAACGTCCTTCGAAAAGATCGTGAAATAGCCGCCGCTCTGAATGCAAGAGAGCAAGCAGAAGGGCGTCAAAACGGCGGAAGAAACGACGAGACCGAACCAAGAGCCCAAACCCACTAGTCCCATGAGCGCCGCGCCGGGTATGCCGGCCAACGTTATGATACAAAGCAACCACAGAAATCCGCCGACGCTCGTAACGAAATCGAAGCCGCCCCAATCGTCGACCTCGTCCGAACCGCTCGCCGTCTCGAGCCACAGCTGAAAATAGTGAGGAGTCGCTAACGCCGTCCAGATAAGGCTGAAGAGAAATAGCGCGAACTTATTGTCCCAAACGCAACTGAAGAACGCGAAAAACGCGCCTATATTGTGATCCGCGTTCGTCATCTCGGAAATCGAGTTAGATAGTAAGCGCGCGAATATATAGAGGCACGGCGTCATGAGGAACGCCGTTGCAAGCGCGACTATACCGAATCGCAACGCGAAACCGAACGTCAGAAATGGAGTAAAAAGACGGCTCGTGAGCGGACGTTCGGGCAATTCCGGACGTTCGGCGTGCGGCGCGTCGTCGTCGGCGCGTTTCGCGAACCGTCGCGCATAGAGCGCGTCGAGGGAAAAGCCCTCGTCCTCAGCCTCGACGGCGCGCGATTTGATCTTGCTCTTTTTGACCTTCTTGACAGGGCGCTCTGCCGACGTAACGCGCGACGCAAGACCAGGGGGAGCGACCGGAGGCGGCGTGGAAGGAGCCTGAACCCCGTAAATATCGTCCGGAGAACTCGGCGGCGATATAACGTTCTCGGACGTCGAACCGATCGATTCGTTCACTTTCGAGTCCTGCTCGCCGCTCCACGATCCGTCCGCGCCCTGTAAATCGTAGCCGCCGCTAGTATCGCGCGGCTCGAACAGCAGACCCTGCGCGCTCTGACGCATACCCGACGCGGAAGCCGCGACCGGTTGCTCGACCTCCGTCTCCTTGGCAAGCTCAAAGTCGTCGTCCGCCAACACGAAGTCGGCGTCGGACGCTTGCTTACGTTCGTCCCGTTCGTTTGACATAAGGTTACCGTTTCCTATCTCAAGTTAAAACTGCTACGGCGCGAACGCAAGCAGCGCCGTTATATTCTATTGTCGGCGCCTTGACAAATAATCGTCCTTTGAAATAATAATTTTTCCGTAAAGGCGCTCAATTTAAGCGCAACGTTTAGGGTTTTACCGTTTAGCGCGCCGATCCGTTACGAACGCGACGACGCGAACGACGATTTAAGGGAATCGACCATGCAGGAATTGCCAATACTCAATCCGTCGGCGGACGCGCGTTCGCGACTACCGGACGCGACTAGAAAGATCGTGGAATCATACGGCGCGACTAGCGTCATGAACCGTCTCAATCGATGCGCGTTGCCGAATAAGGAAGCGATTGCACAGTTCCTCACGGACGTGAACGAAATCCTATTCCCGGGCTATCGTCGACGCGATCGACTCAATATGACGAACGTCCTATACTACGTCGGCGATCTCGTCGATAAGCTCTTCTACTCGCTGAGCGTACAGGTCTCGCGCGCGCTGTGCGACGCGCCGGAAACATGCGACCCCGTTAAAAAGGCGTCCCTCGAAAAGCGCGGCGAGGAAATCGCTATGCAATTCATCGAACGCATACCGAAACTGCGCGAAGCATTATCAAAGGACGCGGAGGCGGCGTACAAGGGCGACCCCGCGTGCAAATCGACCGACGAGGTCGTCTTCTGCTACCCGGGCTTCGACGCCGTCGTCGTCTATCGCATAGCGCGCGCGTTGTGGGAGCTCGGCGTGCCGCTCATTCCGCGAATTATGACCGAAATAGCGCATTCGCGCACGGGCGTCGATATCCACCCTGGCGCGAAGATCGGCGAGTATTTCTTTATCGATCACGGTACGGGCGTTGTAATTGGCGAGACGTGCGAGATAGGCAATTGGGTAAAGTTGTACCAGGGCGTAACGCTCGGAGCGCTCAGTTTTCCGAAGGACGACAAGGGCGAACTTGTGCGCGGCGCCAAGCGTCATCCGACGCTGGAGGACAACGTTGTCGTCTATGCGAACGCCACGATTCTCGGCGGCGACGTCGTTGTCGGCAAGGGCGCGACGATCGGTTCGAGCGCATGGATAACCGAGTCGATTCCTCCCGGCGTTACCGTGCTCATTGAGGAGCCGAAGCACGTAACGAAATCGCGACGATAAACGCCGCGCGACCATAATCGCCAAACCGAGGAACGCGAATATGACCGACCCCAAGCAGTTGCGCGCGCTCGTTGCGCTCGCGATCGTCGTCTCATTAGGACTATATCCCGCCGCGCTCAACGGGCAAGACAAGACGCCTCCTAAAATACCGACCTTGCCGGCGTTCCTGCGCGACGACGACGATGCGGACGAAGACGACTATCATTACGACGAGGAAGACGAACGCACGACTCCGCGACGCGACGCACGCAACGCCGAATCAACGAGCCGCGACGCGCGCGTTAAGGACGTTATGCGCGCCAACAACCTCGACTACCTAACGCTTGAACGCGAGTTCCGACGCGTTGCGCCCGAACTCGCGAAATTCCTGCCAACTTTCGCGGAATTCAGTAAGCGTCTGCCGCCGCGCTGGAGTTCGCTAGGACTATCGACGCGCCAGACGGAGGAAATATACCGCGTTGAAGAGGAGTATCATCGCGAAATTGCGCAACTTCAAGCGCGCGTCAAGGCGCTAACAGAAGAGCGCAACGAGAAACTACTCGAGATCCTCACCGAGAAGCAGAAGTCGAAACTGGAACGTATCTTAAAAGACGCCGTCGACGTTAAGCTCGGCAAAAAGAAAAAGGACGGCGCGAACGCGGAGTCCGACCGTCCTTAACTTAGGAACGCGAGACACAAGAGATCATTCGACTTCTTCGGCAGTCGGCGCGGGCGCGACTTCAGATTGCGCGGGCGTTTCGCCGCCAGTCGCGTTCGGCGCGACCTCGGGAACCGGTTGCGCGCTTGGCGTGTAACCTGAAACCTGCTGGCGCGTGAGGAGTTTCAACTGCGTCTCGACGTTCACGAGCGTTTCCGCAAGCGAGTCGACGCGTTTCTTTAGGTCGTCGATCGAGGCGTTAATTGTTTCCACGTCTTTCGCGGAAATCTGCTGGAACGGGTTATATCGTTCCTCAGCAAGTCCTGATCCTTCCGTCCATGCTCCGGGTACGAGCCGCGTCTCGGCGTAGTCCGGCGCCGCCATACGAGGAATCTCGCTAGCGGCGTAACCGGCAAGTTGGACAAGACCAGCTTCGCGCAGGAGCTGAACCGCCTGACTCACTTTTTGCGTTCTAACGGCGAGATCGGAGTCCGGTAGAGCGGCGTTGGCGAGATTCGGCAGTTGGTTTGCGGCTGGAATCTGGAACGGGGTCGGTTCGGAAACGATCGGCGCGGGCGCAGGCGCGGGCGCGTTTGCAAGTCGCTGGTTGACGTCGCGTAGCTGTTCGAGGACGACGTTCTGCTCCTGCTTGAGATTCTCAGCGAGTCCTTCGTCTCCCGGAATGAGGGAATTCAGAGCTTGCTGGAGCTGGCGGAATCGCTGATTGAGCGACTCCTTTTGTTCGCGCAGTAGCGCCGCTTCCCCTTCGGAAAGTCCGCCGGGAATAGCGGCGGCGCGATCGAGCGCCGGAGTCGGCGTTCTGCTCGCCAGGGGATTGGCGTATACTGACGGCGCTCCTAGACCGGACGCGGCGCCGAAACTCGGGAGCGCGCTTGCCGTCGGATTAGCGCCCTGTGCGGCGAGCGCGTCTTGGCGTTCGCGGAACGCGCGATAGTCGCCGTACTGTCCGAAGGACGCGGTCGCCGCTTCGAGTTTCTGAATCTGCGCCTGCAGACCCGAGAGTTCGACGACTATCTGTTGCTGTTCCGCCTGCTCTTGAACGGAGGTCGGCGTACGCGTTAGTCGGCTCTGCAGCTCTTGCATTCTCGCGCGAAGCGTATTGAGGGTCGCTTGCTGATTAGCGTCGCCGACTTGCGGCATAGCGGGCGAGTACGCTTGCGAAGGACTCGGCGCGGCAATCGGCGCCGGAGCCTGAGTTGGAACCGGAGTCGGCGTAGCGGTAGCGACCGGCTCCTGCGGCGGCTCTACCTCGGGCGTTTGCGCTAGGGTAGCGCCAAAGTATGGCGCTGAACAAATGAGCGCAACGACGGCGCAACAGGCAGTCGCCGGTAATATGCGTTTAACTAGTCTTGGATTTCTCGGATACTGCGTCATGACGTCCTCGTTTGATTTCAAAGGATCCCCTATCCTATCGCAACGCGTCAGCGCGCGATCTAGTTGTCATACGATCAAGCGGCGCGGCGAAGGCGACCGCTACCTATATATATCCTAGGTTTTCTAGACAAAAGATCAATAAAAAGGTCGGTTTTATACCGTTTTTTACGATATGCGTGTTGAAAAAAAGGCTTATTTCGATTGTTGCAGACAAGCGCCGCTATTCTTCTGAAACGATCGGCGAGACGCGAAACGCCACAACTAGTTTTCTTACGCGCTGACTCGTTATGAAGCGGCGCGCAATACCCTTAGAATCAAGCTAATCAATATAACCAGAATAAAAAGCAATATGGTTTCAGTCGTCGCTATTTGTCAAAAGAACGTCTCATTCCTTAGCGCACCGTACGACATAGACGGCTCTTGATTTCACGATTCAAGGACGAAACGGATAAACCAATAGCCCAAATGGTATGGAACGACGTCGTCTACCGAAAGTTATGGGGCATGAAAAAAGCAGTAGAAGCAAGCAAGTAACTCGCGTCGCTACCTAGCGCTCCTACTCCTAGCGCGAAGCGCTTCCGCAGGTAAAACCCCGGACAAACCGCGATGATTCCAGTTTA
>ONJR01000219.1 GCA_900318195.1 uncultured Planctomycetota bacterium | reverse complement strand
TACGATAAATTAATTTCAAGTTACTTTGCCTTCGTTCTCCTTGCATGCATTATGATTGTGTTAAGGAGGTTATGAAATGACTTCTAGGGGCAGTTGACCCTAACGCCATTATTCAACAACACATGGCATTAGCGAAATGGGCGCGGCAACGCAATACCGGACAAGAATGCACAAAGCGCAACAAGTAGCACAAGCACAATCGTATGCCGGTCAGGCGTCGTTCTCGACTCAGAATCGATCTTTTGAGGCGCGTTCTCCACAACTTCGGTAAGCGTCAGGCCGTCGACTAACGAAGTAGGCGTCTCAATCGCAACGTCGATCTGAGTCTGATAGTCGTTCGCAAGCGCTTCGTCCGGTATAAGATTAACAACAAATCGGCGTAATTCCTTATTGCCAGTAGAATCGTAGGAACCGGAAGCCCCGTATTTTTTCGTTAATTCCGCATGAAGGGTTGCAAGTTCGCGTTGCGTTTCTAACGACGCGAGCCAATACCCCTTGCGTATCGATTCGAGCATAATCGCCGTGAGATCCTGTAACGCGCTTGGATTCTTCGTTTCAAACCATTCGCGAACGCCTATTCCATGAACGTCGTCGACAAGAACCGCTTTCGTTTCCTCCCACACCGCCGAGTCGACCGTTCCGGGTTGCGCGACGCTCCAACCAAAGAGATTGCGCGTTGTCTTCGCAACCGACGCCGCAGCGCTCGCGCCCTCACGTTGCAATCCTTGCAAATACTTTGGATTCCATAAAGTCGTTCGTAACTCTTCGCGCATAGCAGATCGCGCCGATTCCACGCGCGCGTTCGTCGGATCGCGCAAATCGTCGAACCATATTTCAGGATCGCGACCAGTCTTGGCACGCGCTGCAGCCGCAAGCGTTGCAAACTCATATATGTGATCAAGTTTCGCCGGTCCCCATACGTTCGAGGAACGCGTTTGAACGGCAAGATCAAGTCCGTCAAGATTATACTCTAAAAGACCAGGCGTCTGCTTGCCCCAATTGTCCGCATTACGATAGACGCCCGACATATTTGCAATATATCGTTCCGCTACTTCCGTCTCGTCCGTCCACATATCGCCGCGTTCGACTAGACGCATTATGCCGGTACCGTATGAAAGCGCGTTCGTTGCGCCAAAGACGCGCGCGCTAGAAAGATCGGTCGCCGTCTCCGCGTTTAAACCTTGTTCAGATACAAGCCGACGAGCTATCTCTGTCGAGTTCTCGCGAACGTAATTCTCATATGGTTCCGACTCAGGCGCCGCGACTACCAGTCGCACCGCCTGATCGATTAACTCGATCTTTGCTCCGAAAGAATCGCGGAACTGACCAGAAGTCTGCACAAGCGCGTCAATCCGCGGACGTCCCAACTCCTCCGAAGGAATAAGCTCTACGCCAAGCGCGCTACCTCGTGAATCGCGAGCGATACGCGCGCCAATAAGCGCAAGAACCTGCGCGATTCCGACCCCTTGTGTACGCGTCGACTCGCCGCCCCAGAGCGTGCACGCAACCCGTCGAGGCCATGCGCCCCCGTGGGAACGACGATATGTAGCAAGGAGGTCGTCGGTCAAACGCGTCGCTATACGCTCAGCCTCGACCGTTGGTAATTTCTGAATATCGAGACCCGCAAGATTGCGACCCGTAGGCGCCGCGTCTGGATTATGCAAAAAATCGCCGCCCGTCGACGGTGGAATGAAACTACCGTCTAACGCCGCAACGAAGCGATCAAGCTCGTCTGTAAAGGACTGACGCAGACGCCGTTGCGCTTCAGTTGCGTCGAGACGCGATTCAGCGCTCGTACTTGCCAACTGGTCCTCCGACCACGGGCGTCCGATAACATGCAGACCATCGGTCGTCGTTGCGTTTTCATAACGGTGTAGCAACGCGTGTAAAACGTCGATCTGTTCATCTGAAAAACACGCGCCGTTTGTTAGCGCAGACTTACGCGCGTCCTCGGTTACGTAGTCGCTAAAGACAGGATCAGAAATTAAATCGTCTATAAGTCCCGATTGAATCGTTAATTCCGTTATCGACGTTGCGTACTCGTTCTTCAAAAGCGGTTCGTCCGACTCCTTATATTCGTGCGTCTTTTCGTCGAGAAGTTCAAGATCGCCATAGAGCCCGCTAGCGGCAAAGGGCGGCGTCAAATGCGACACAATCGTTGCGCGCGCGCGACGCTTTGCGAGAAACGCTTCGCCGATATTATTGATGCTATATACGTAAACGTGCGGTAGATCGCCTATCAAAACGTCTGGAAAACACGACTCCGTCATGAGCGCAGATTTGCCGCGCGTAAATTCAAGCGAACCGTGCGTGCCAAAGTGTATAATAGCGTCGGCGTCAAAACCATAACGCGCCCAAAGGTACGCAGCAAGGTAAAAATGAGGCGGCGCCTTATCGGTTCCATGCACTGCGTCGAAATCGTTGCCCTGCGCGGAATACGGCGCGTCGACCAGTACGTCGGTCGTAGGTTGCGGAATGAGCGCGACATTGCCAAACTCTATGCGCGGCAAGACGATTCCGTATTCGGAGTTGCGATCGACTGTCATGAATTCACCGGGAGGCGCGCCCCAGGACGACGTTATCTGCTTGCGCGCGCTTTCGGGTACATATTCCTCAAACCACCGTCGGTAGCGAAGAGCGGGAATAATCTCAGGCTCTGCTTCCTCGACGAATTTCGAGAAAGTTCCAAGTTCCCACAGACCTATCGTACGTCCGCGTCGTTCGATCGTCTCGCGCAGCGCTTCGCTCGACGTCGGAAACGAGTCGCCTAAATTGTACCCCTCGGAACGTAGACGCGTTAAAACATTATAAAGCGAATCGACGACCTCTAAGCTCTGAGCGGTCAACGCAGTCGCGCCGGGGGATTTGTAATAAAATATCGCAAGGCGTTTATCGCCGTTCGACTTGCGGCGTAATGCGTTCCAACTCGCGCAACGTTCGACAAGCGAATCAATTCGCTCGGAGAGAGAACGGCGAACAACAGCTCCGTCGGCGTTCGGTTCCTTCGTTGCTATCGCGAGCGGCTCGATAACGCCGTCAAGTTCTGGAAGCGCGGTCGCAAGTGAAAAATAAGACCCGGACGCGCCAATCGGTTCTGCGCGCCATTCTTCTTCAGAACTTGACAGGAGAATCGCCGACAGTACGGGGGAATTAAGTTTGTTAAATAGTTGGAAAGCGTCCCCTTCTGCGAAGACGCGCCCACGCGGAAAATAGACGCATAGATCCGGTCGGCAGGCGCTCAGGAGCTCGCGATTATGCTGGACTTTATAGATCGGATAGACGTTGAACCCGCGCGCTTCTAATTTCGTAATCAATTCGTCGACAGGTTCGCGATCAAGTTCTTTAAAGGGGTCGAGAAAGTCGCCGAAAAGCGCGATTCTCGGCGCGTCTTCCGGTAGATTACGTCCTTCTGAGATTCTTCGCGCTTCAAAGTCGTCGTACGTGTCGTTAATCTGCGCGCCGCGATAAAAAAAACCTGCGTTCGGCGCAACAACAGGCTCGCCGCTCATAAGAATCTCGCCGCGCCTGTCGCCGGAAATATAACGCACAACTTTTTGTTCGCGCTCGCCAAATTTCTCAGCGATATACGCGGCGCCGAACCGCGCGTTCTCTTCACAAGAAAAAGCAAGATACTCGTTCAATCGCGCAACAACGTCGGGAGCGACGTTCGTAACCTCGCGCGCAAAATCGAGCGTCTGCGCGTACCCGACGCTATGCGTTCGTTCGATAAGACGCGCAGCGCGGTCTCGTTCGGCGGCGCTCGGAACCCAACCGATAGCGCGCAATATCACAAGGTTGCATTCCTCGAGCGGCGCGTCGAGAAATTCTTCGCGACGATAGGCGCGCAACTCGAAATTCAAATCGCGAGTCGCCGCGCGCCAGACCGCAAGTTCGGAATCGCCGTACGCCACAAACGCAACGCGCAAGCTGTTCTTTTCCTGACGCTCGTCAACGCTAGGACGTTCAACAACCTCCACAGACGAAGGTTCGCGGTTACAGCCGGAAATAATCGTCGCTATAACGAGCGTGCAAACGAACAGAAGAAACAGTAAAGAATTGCTGTGCGTCATGGCGTCGCATCCTCGTCGACAGTCGTCCCTTGACCTTGTCCGTTAGGAGTCGTGGGAACATAAACGACTGAACCGTCTGGAAGACGATACGCGCGACCGAGCAACTCGCCCTCGCCGGTTCCTGCGTCGCCGGAAGCGCGGTACCTTTTGATTTCACGACCCTCTTTAACGACAAGCTCCATATTCGGTCCGCCAGGATCAACGACGGCGGTAAAGTCCTCGTTTTCCGTCAAGAGCGGATTCTTCCAGTATGATGCAAGCGCTACTAAAAGCGCAACCGCAAAGACGATCGCAACGTCGAAAAGATTGCCAAGTCCCGAGGTAAGAGAATCGGTCGGTTCCGCTAGCTCCGAAAGACGCAATCGTCGTCGTGAATGAACGCCACGCTTCATGACTGTGTCTCCGTTTTGTGCAGAGCGTCGGCAAGACGATCAAGCGCAAAATTCACCAAAACGAAATCGCTACGCGACCACCGACGATAGACCGAAGCGCAAAAGGAGGCGACGAGCGCGCCCGCAAGACCGACAACCGTCGTGGAAAATGCGACTACAAGATTCGAAGCAAGCGTCTCCATATCGCCTTGAGCGAGTCCTAACAAAGCCGGACCAAGCGGTATCAGCGTGCCCATGAGTCCGAGCGCGGGCGCTACTTTCGCGAGTCGTTCGGCGCGTTCAATCGTCGCGCGCGCGCCGTTCTCATATTCCGACGCTCGTTTCTCGACGAGCGCCTCGTCGCACGCGCATTCCACGCACTCGGCGAGCGCCGCAAGGGGCGAAGTCGCGGGTTGTGCGCGTCCTTCTCTCGACGAATCACGCAGAAATAGCGCGAGTTCCTCGTATTCGCGGCGTTCAAGTCGCGCTTCCAGTTCGCGTCGGCGCGGTCTTTCACGGCGTCGCAATAACGTTTCGCGCGCGACGACGCCGAGCAGTCGCAACGCCATAAGAAGCGTCAGAATCAGGCACAATTCCACCGGCACAAGTAACGACGTTGAAATTACGTAGAATAAATGAGTTAGAGCGCTCGTCATCTTCGTCTCAGTGATTGTTAAAAACTTTAAAGCGCAACCGATTCGCCGCCGGAAATCGTCGCTAGCGCGCGCCAGACGCCTTTATCGATCGTCTCGGACACAAAGCGTACGCTACCGTCTCCCATCGTCGCGTTTACTCCGCCGTTATGGTTGCTACGCGCGCCAAAGAAGCCGTAGTTGGAAATGTAAATATTTGAGAACGGGGAGTTCGGCGCAAGGAACGCATTGAAGAGGCTGGAGTCAAACTTGCCGACGATCCAACCTTTGCCGACGTCGCTACGCCATTTCGGGGCCGCGTTTAGGAGCGATTCGAGTTGAGCGTCGTCTGCGTCGCGCATCTGTTGATATTTCGAGAGGTTTGCAGGCGAGTAGTCCGCCATATAAATCGAACGTTGTCGGAAACTGTTGCGAATATCAGCGTACGTTATATCAGTACGATCCTTGTCACCCTGACCAATGAGGTATTCCGACATGACCATTGAATTGCTCGTTCCATCGGTAAACGCTTCAAACCCGATATTTGAGGCGAGATAGAACGCGCCGTCGGAACGCCCGGCGTTGCGCGTCGACTCGTCGCCCGTCGACAGAGAACTATTGATACGGAAGGTGTAATCGGTTCCACTACCGGTGCAGTAGACGTAATTATTCGTCGCATAAACGTCGTTGATATCGTCTGTCATCGTGTCTGTTGCGGAACCGTCGCTGGGACAACGCGTACCCGGAAACGTCGTTTTCGCCGGCGCTATGTAGACGTCGTTCAACTGAACGCTACGAGAGCTACCAGCGCGGTACTTGTAAAGGTCGATCGACGTGTCCATCATATAGCGAATATTCGTTTGCTCGATGTACGGCGTGAGGTGCGCGTGAGGCGAAAGACTGGAATTCGCGCGATCAGAAAGACCGGGAATCTTATTAAAGACCGAGTGATAATTGTGAAGCGCGAGACCCCATTGCTTTTCGTTATTCGTGCACTGCATTCGTCTTGCCGCCTCGCGAGCCGCTTGAACAGCAGGAAGGAGGAGACCAATTAGAATGCCAATAATCGCTATAACAACTAAGAGTTCAACTAGAGTAAATGCGCGACGACCATGGGGAAATCGAAACGTCATAAACGTTCTCCCTGGGAATTAACTTGACGTCCCCCCCCCCTCCGCACAGCCGCAAGAGTCTAAAGACGGGAAACTTCATCGATTTTAACAGATTTCGTCGCCTCGTCAACCGCTTCGCGCTAGAACAACTAACGTGTGACGAAAACAATTGGAAGCGTTCCTAGTCCCTTTTCAAAATTGAGATTTCATGTGATTCTGAACGCAGGCGCTAATCCAATCGAACAAAAAACGCATTTGCTCTTCTGTGTGAAACCAGTGTTCGCCGTCTTCCATAACAGTTAGTTGCACGCTATGATTTCTAGCGAACTCAAGGATTGAATCAAACGTCGTCAGATTATCCCGACTACCGTAGAGAATATGGGTTGGAGCGCGCCAAATGATAGAGTGATTTCTCACGAAACATAAATATTCCCAAGATAAATCCTCGCCGAATGAAGTCGGGATAACGCCGCGCGACTCTAACTCCTCCTCCGTTGACTTGGCAAGCGCAAGCATATCGCAGATCAATTTCTCCAAATCGACAATCGGTGAAATAAAGAACGCCTCGTGAATTAGATCGTCCACCTCAGCTATCATGCAAAAGAATGCGCCTATACTATTCGCGATAAGAATGAGCCTATCATATTCAGCGCTCGCTTCCTCCATCGCAGCGTGGATTATTCGAACGGCCTCCTGCGGCGCGTCAACCGGATACTCTAAACCAACGACGACGCAATTCGGAAAGAGGAATTGATAATCGTCGCTCTCCCGCGCGCTTCCACCTTTACCATGGACGTATAAAACCAGTTCTTTCATCTCAGATCCTGTTGAAACGCCTTTCTATTTCGCGCGTTCAGTCAAGCTCGAGCCGCATGAGCAGAAGTTCCTGCCAACCGTTAAACCGCGAAAAAAAGCCGCGAGGATTACGTCCGTACTCGACGAAACCTACGTTTCGGTAGAGATTAATTGCCGCAATATTCTCCGCGACTACAGAAAGTTCAATCTGAGCATAACCTACAAGACGCGCGAGCTCAACACACGCTGAGGTCAGCGAGCGACCGATTCCAAGCCCCCAGTAATTCTTATCGACGCTTACGCCAAACTCAACGCGACGACGCAATTTTTCATACGCGCCGACACGTTCGAGACCCGCCTGCCCGACGACTATTCCGTTTAATTCGGCGAGAAGTTCTATTTCATACGAGCTAGACGCCTTCTCATGAAGGTACTGTGCTTCGCGCTCTACCGTAAACGTATTTTCGTCGGGATAAGACAGTAAATAATCGGTTTGCTCATGTGTCAAAAGAAAATTACCCAGCGCCGCCTGTCCGTCCTCGTAAGTAGCGTTGCGCAATAAGCAACTGGAACCGTTTTTTAACGTAATGATTTTTCTGTACTGCATAAGAGTATACTTTCGTCCAATAGAAAGTCCTCAGGACGACGAAAACTTACTCATCGCCGACTATCGTACGTCCTCAATGTTTACAATCTCCCCTCGTTCTAGCCGCATTCTCCTATCCGCAATTTCCGACACAAGCGACTCGTTGTGAGTGGCAAAAATGAGCGTTTTACCGACAGATTTGAGCGAACGACAAAGATCAAGGACAAGCTCGCGACCAGAAGCGTCGAGATTTTCAAGCGGTTCGTCCATAACGAGCGCCTCGGGATTGAGCGCGAGAACTGCGGCGAACGCGACCTTACGCTTCTCGCCGCCTGAGAGCGCGTACGGCGCGCGACGACGCAAATTCTCGATTCTCATGAGCGCAAGGCAGTCGTCGACACGGCGACGCGAATCTGACTCTGAGATATCGAGCTGGCGCGGTCCAAACGCAATCTCGTCCTCAACGCTACCGCAAAAAAGCTGAGCGTCCGCATTCTGAAAAACGAAACCGATGCGGCGATGAAACGTCTTCGCAAAACTAGCGTCGGCGAGCGCGCGTTTATCGATCAACGCGCCGTCGAAGTAGTATTCGCCGACAACGGGCGACATGAGACCGTTGAGCGCGCGCAGTAGCGTCGTCTTGCCACATCCATTGTCGCCGGTTATTGCAACCGCCTCTCCTTGCACAATGGTAAAATTCAACGCGCTCAACGCGGTCGTTTCACCGTCGTAGGAATACGTAGCGTTCTTCATTTCAAACATAGAGCAATTTCCTAATGCATGATCGCAAATTCGGGAGGTTGAAACTCAAGCGACGCGCGTCAAACGACGCTTTCAAAATACCAAAACGCCGTCGTCTCGAGCAGAATAAAGATCACCCCCAGCGCGTCGAGCAGGCGGAACGGCGCGCGATAGCGACGGTAGACGCACGAAAAACACCGACACGTCATAGCGTCGAACTGATCCTTCGCGGCGTCCTGCGCGCGCAAGAAAGTAAGACCGGCAATCGCTCCCAACGAACGCGCTTGACGACGATTACGACCAACCGATCGCAAGCGAAGCGCGTCGAACGTTTCCAAGCAAATCTCGCTAAATACGACGACATACTTTAGCGTAAGATCAAAAATAAAGATCAACGCGTTCGGCAGTCCAAAGGACTTGAACGCACACGTAAATCGATTCCAATTCATCGAGCTCGCCAAGAGCGAAAGCGCGGTAGTCGTAGCAAGCGTTTTAACCGGAACAATCCAGAAGGCGCGCGTCTGTCCCCAGATCAATGAGGGCGCGAGAATCAACACAGACGCGACGAATGCCTCCAGAGGGGGGGTAAGAACGCGTGCAAGTCGACGCGCGTCAAGCGTCGCAAGGTACGACAAAAGAACAACCCCAATCGTCGCTACGAAAGCAAAGTTACTGGACGCCGAGACGAACAGGACAGTTACAAGCGCGAGCGCGAGTTTAACTGGCGGCGAAAAACGAAAGAAGCCGCCCCTCTCGGGCATATAGCGCGCGCTGCGCAAGACAAAAGCGAGCGCGTTCGCGCTCTTGCGCAGAAACGCGCCGCTTTCCTTGCCGGGCGCGAATTCGTCGCGTGTTGTAAGCCATTCGGGAAGCGCGCTCATTGGTTACGCCAATTTCGGACGACGCAAACACAGCGCCAAGAGTTTAAAAATAATGATCGAGCACGCGACGCCAGCAATAGCGGACAGAATATAACTAAGCCATTCGGGCATACCGGGGGCGGCGTAATCTGGAACCAAAGCGTTCCACTGAAAGCCGTTTGTCATTCCCTCGGGCGTATAACCTAGCGGTTGTCCGTCGACGACGACTTCTGCGATTTCGTCTGTTCCCCACTCTCCCCACGCAGTTCCTTCAGCTAGCAAACCTAGCGGAGTCGCGAGCACAAGTAGCGCAATCCCAAGATAAATTGCGTTAAATCTCGATCGGGTCGACCGCGCGGTAGCGCCGTCGTCGGACTGCGTTAGAGCAGGATTCGTTGCAAATTGAGGCGACGTCCGCTCGATAAACGCATACGACGCGAGCGTAAAGACGACCTCCGCCAGACCAAAGACCGTCAAATGTCCAACCGCCATAGCCGCCGTTGCGACGCCAAGCGGATACGGACAATAGAGCGCCTGACCCTCCGCGTTATGGAACAGAAGCGGTTGTAAGCCAAACTCGACGCCGGCCGCCAGCGCTGCGACGTTTATGCCTAAATAACTACCCAGCGCTAGCGCGACATAGTTACGAACGCCTGCGGAAGAGCCCAAAAGACTCCGGAAAAGAAGGTAAGAATAGTACCCGCTGAACGGGAGAATAAAAGCAATATTAAAACAATTTGCTCCGAACGCAAGGACGCCGCCGTCCCCAAATAAAAGAGCTTGCAAGAGCAGCGCTATCGAGAGCGCCAAACACGCCGCCTCCGGTCCCAAAAGCGCCGCGAGCAACGTACCGCCAACGGCGTGCCCCGTCGTGCCGCCGGGAAGCGGAACGTTGAACATCATAGCGAGAAATGAAAACGCGGCGGCGACGCCAAGCGCTGAGAAACGCTCGCGTGGGAAATCGCGCGCGACCGTCTTGATTGAGCGCGCCCAAACGGGAACGGTAGCGGCGGCGAGCGTCAGACAGGTCGAGACGCTCAGGTAATTGTCTGGAATATGCATATATCGTCGCCTTGTAATTACTAACTGGACTTGTGCGTTGCGCGTTCGCAACATACGCAGAATATTATACAAGGGAACGCCGCTTTCGTCAACCGACAGCGCTAAAGAGCGCTTTGGCAGAAGAATTGCGATTGCGCTACCGCTCGAGCCAAAAAGTGATATAATTGACGGAAACGTCCCTGACACAATTTAATCCAACCGTACCTTTATTGAGTTCAGAATGAAAAGAATCCTGACAATACAAGACGTTTCATGCGTCGGAAAATGCTCCCTGACCGTCGCGATACCCGTGATTTCGGCAGCGCAAGTAGAAGCCTGCGTACTCCCGACCGCCTCGCTCTCCACGCACACTATGTTCAAGCATTTCACCTTCGCCGACCTCACCGACGAAATTGAACCGATCGTCGAAGCATGGCTCGCGGAAGGAATTTCTTTCGACGCAATATACACCGGATACCTGGGGTCGTACCGGCAAATGGAACTCATCGAACGACTACTCGACGTCTTCAGAAAAGACGCAGAGTTTGTATTCGTCGACCCCGTTTTAGGCGACGCGGGTAAGCTCTATACAAGATTCGATCAAGCGTTCGCGGATCGTATGGCGCTCTTCTGTGCAAAAGCCGACGTGATCGCGCCCAATATGACCGAAGCCGCCGCTATGCTACACATCCCCTACATGGAATCGGGTCATACCGAGAAGTACGTGTGCGACGTTCTTAAACGACTCGTCGCGCTAGGTCCAAAGGTCGCCGCGCTGACGGGAGTTCAATATGAACCGGGCAAATTGGGAGTCGTCGCATACGATTCGGTAAACGATCAATTGTTTTCGTATTTCCACGACGCTATACCTGGTCGATTCCACGGAACTGGCGACCTATTCGCAAGCGCCGCTGTCGCAGCGCTCGCAAGGGGACGCTCGATCGCGGAATCATTTAAGATAGCAGCCGACCTCACCGTCGACTCCATTCGCGCTACTGTCGCTAATCCGAACGCGCGAAATTACGGCGTCGATTTCGAGACTGCGTTGCCGTCCTTCATGCGAAAATTCGAATAGCGTCTTGCGCAAAACGCGCAGAACGTTTACAACGTAACCTTCTTTTATGGTAAGTAAGATGCAACTCACGCCATACGCAAAACGCAACCTTTTACGCGCGGTCATTCTCGCGCTCATCGCCGTCATGACGAATCAACTACACGCTCAAACGACAGCGTTAAAATATCCGAAGCCGGAAAAATGCGAACAGGTCGACGAATACTTCGGTACAAAAATCGCCGATCCGTATCGATGGATGGAAATCGAAAAGACCCCCGAATTGCAACAATGGATCGACGAAGAGAACGCTCTTACGAAATCCGTGTTGGAACAAATTCCTTTCCGCGATCAGCTCCGCAAGGAAATGACGGAACGCTATGATTACGCGAAACAGGGCGTCCCATGGAAGCGTGGCGAACGCTACTTCTTCTCCAAGAACTCGGGGCTTCAGAATCAGTCGGTTCTGTATTACAAAGAGGGTCTCGAAGGCGAAGAGCGGCTGCTATTCGATCCCAATACGCTTTCCGACGACGGCACCGTCGCGCTCTCCGATATGGAAGTTTCAAAGGACGGAAGATACGCCGCGTTCGCGACCTCTACGAGCGGCTCGGATTGGCGCGATATCTTCGTTATGGAAATCGCTACGAAAAAGCGACTCGACGACGAAATCCACTGGGCTAAATTCACCAACATCGCATGGTACCGAGACGGATTCTTTTACAGCCGATACGACGCGCCTCCTAAAGGACAAGAGCTAACCGCCAAAAACGAGTACCAGAAGATCTACTACCACAAGATCGGAGATCCGCAGGAGAAGGATCTCCTCGTTTTTGAAGATCGCGAGAACGCCTCGCGAAATTGCGTCGCCGCTGTTGACGACGACGAAACATGGCTGTTCGTCTATCAAAACGAATCGACTTATGGGCAGAAAGTTCTCTTTGCCAAGCTCTCCGATCCTAGCGAACTTGATAATGTGAAGTTTACCACTCTATATCCTAGCTTTGATTCGGAAACCTCCGTCGTTACAACTCAGGGAGATCAATTCTACCTTATCACCGACTACCAAGCGTCCAACCGACGACTCGTAATATGCAACGCCGACAATCCAACCGCCGAAAACTGGAAAGACGTTATTCCGGAACAAGAAACGCTACTGCAAGCAGTCTACGCCGTCGGCGATAAGTTACTCGCCAAATATCTGCGCGACGCCGCCGACGTGTGCGTCTTCTATGATATGCAAGGCGCAAAACTTAGCGACATGAAACTGCCAGGACTCGGAGTCGTAGGAGTCTCGGGTAAGAAAGGCGAAAACGATCTCTTCTACTCTTTCACGTCGTTCGTTTACCCGTCGACGATCTATCGTCTCAAGCTCGACGCCAACGAATCGTCCCTCTACTGGCGCCCAGACGCCGGGTTTAATTCCGACAATTACGTAACAGAACGCCTATGGTATGTCAGCAAAGACGGTACGAAAGCGCCGATCTTTATTACGTACAAAAAGGGAATGAAGAAGGACGGCTCGAACACAACGATCCTTTACGGCTATGGTGGGTTCAATATCAACATGACTCCCGGCTTCAAGCCGACGCGCATTCCTTTCCTTGATCGCGGCGGCGTTTATGCGGTCGCTATTTTGCGCGGAGGCGGAGAATACGGCGAAGACTGGCATCAGGCGGGAACAAAGCTCAATAAGCAAAACGTGTTCGACGATTTCATTTCGGCGGCTGAATTCCTGATTAAAGAGGGGTATGCGTCAAAAGAAACGCTCGCAATCAACGGAGGCTCTAACGGAGGTTTGCTCGTCGGCGCGGCGCTCACGCAAAGACCCGACTTATTCGCCGCCGCTGTGCCGCAGGTCGGCGTGCTCGATATGCTACGCTACCACAAATTCACCATCGGTTGGGCTTGGGCGACCGACTACGGCACAAGCGAAGAAAGCGAAGAGATGTTCAAGTATCTACTCGACTACTCGCCGCTCCACAACGTCAAGCAGGGCGTGAAATATCCCGCAACGATGGTGATGACCTCAGACCACGATGATCGAGTCGTACCGGCGCACTCGATGAAATTCGGCGCCACGTTACAGGAACTCGCCGATCCAAGTTCACCGATTATTATTCGGATCGAGTCTAAAGCGGGACACGGCGCCGGTAAACCGACGGCAAAGATCGTAGAAGAGGCTGTCGATATGTTTTCCTTTATTCTCTACTATGCTAGCAAGAAATAACGATCGACTCAGACTCTGATAGAATCGGTAATGCACGCGTCGCGCATAGTCTATCGCGCGGCGCGAATTCAACCAATATGTTAATAAGGTTCAAATGATGAAAACACGGAAAACAATCGCAGCTCTAATCGCAGGCGCGCTCATGATTCTAGCGAGCGTCGTCGGCGCAGCAGAACCGAACCAGCCGAGTAAAAGCCGAACGCTCGTCGTATACTTCTCACGCGCTGGAGAACAATACAAAGTTGGAGTCGTTAAAAAAGGCAATACAGCGTTCGTCGCAGAAGAGATCGCCAAGCAGACAGGCGCCGATCTCTTCGAGATTAAACCGAAGAAAGACGTCTATCCAAATAAATACGACCCGCTAATCGACTACGCCAAAAAGGAACAAAGCAAAAAGGAACGCCCTGAATACGTTGGCGCCGTTCCTAATCTCAAGAACTACGACGTCGTCTTCGTCGGCGCGCCAGTATGGTGGGGGGACTGGCCAATGATAATGTACACCTTCTTCGAGAAGAACAATCTCGACGGCAAGACGCTCGCCCCTTTCTGCACGCATGAAGGTTCGGGACTCTCTGGATTCGACAAGAAGTTGGCGAAGGCGTGTCAAAAGAGCAAGGTTACCAAAGGCTTGGCGATGACAGGTCAAGACGCGCAAAAAAACGCCAAAAAGGTAACAGCAGAAGTCTCCAAGTGGCTCGACAATATTAAAGTTCCGAAAGCGTCTACTAAAAAGGCAAACGAGGTAAAAGTTATGAAAGAAACAGCGGCAACCGACACAATCGATCCGAAAAAAGAAGCGTTCGACAAAGAAAATGTCTTCGGACAAGGCAAACTTAACTCAGGTTTCGCGAAATATTTCATCGGCGATTCTTATCTCAATCAACTCACGCCGAACGAATCACCGTTGCAACTCTTTAACGTTACCTTCGAACCGGGATGCCGCAATAATTGGCACATTCATCACGCGAGCAAAGACGGTGGACAAATACTCGTATGTACGGCGGGAGAAGGATGGTACCAAGCGGAGGGTGAAGCTCCGATCGAACTCAAGCCGGGCGTTACCGTCTACATTCCGGCTAACGTGAAACACTGGCACGGCGCCAAAAAAGACAAATGGTTCTCGCATATCGCTATCAGCGTTCCGGGAGAAAACGAATCCACAGAATGGCTCGAGCCTGTCGCTGACGACGTCTATAACGCTTTGAAGTAAGCGGCGCGAGAACGACAAGGAGTGTGTAAAATGTCAGATTTCTCAAAAGAATACCGCAATAAACTCTTTGGCGAACACGTTTCGCAATTGGCAAAGACCGACCCTGAGTACGCGCAATTCTTCGATAACTTCGCGTTCGACGAAGTTATCAACGCGCAATGCGAAGAAGGACAAGCGCCGATCGACGACAAAACGCGATTACTCGCTATTCTTGCCACTTTGCTCGGCTGTCAAGGGCTCGACGCGTTCCACTTCATGTTGCCAGCTGCGCTCAACGTAGGCGTTACGCCAGTCGAAGTGAAGGAACTCGTGTACCAAGCGACGGCGTACTTAGGATTCGGTCGAATCTTTCCATTCTTGAAGGTAACCAACGCAATTCTTGACAATCGCGGCGTAAAACTGCCTCTCGAACCTCAGGGTACAACGACGCCGGAAAATCGAGTAGCACAAGGCAACCAGGTTCAAATCGAGTACTTCGGCGAGCAAATGCGCGAATGTTGGAAGAACGCGCCGTCGGGACTTAAGAACGTCAACTACTGGCTAGCTGGCAACTGCTTCGGCGATTATTACACGCGCAAAGGGCTTAACGATAGACAGCGTGAAATAATCACCTTCTGTATTCTCTCGGCTCAAGGCGGGTGCGAGCCGCAACTTATAGGGCACGCGCTCGGTAATATGCGCGTTGGCAACAGCGCTGGCTTCCTGCGTCAGATAGTTGAGCAGTGCCTACCTTATATCGGTTATCCGCGGTCGCTCAACGCCATGACGGCGATATCGCGCGCCGTCGAGCAAAGTCAGAATAAGTAACGCAACCTTCCTCCCGCTAGAACTTGATCGCCATGACGCTGAAACTTCGCCTCATACTCGATGCGGCGCTCGCCGTTCTCACGCTCGTTCTCATGCCGTATGGACTCCTTCCGCCGCTCTTGCACGAACTGGCGGGAGTCGTAATCTTTCTGCTTGTTCTCACGCACGTTTGCTTTAATCGGCGCTGGTTCAAGTCGCTATTTCGCGGAGTCTACACGCCGATTCGAGCGTATCGCGTCGCGCTCGTCGTCGCGCTCGTCGTAGCGTTCGGATTGCAAGTTCTATCGGGCGTCGTTATTTCAGGCGAGCTTTTTACGTTCTTACCAGATTTAGAACTTTCGTCGACCGGTCGCGCGACGCATCTGCCGATTGGCGCTTGGATTCTTTTGCTCGTCGGTCTCCACATGGGAGATCACTGGCAATTATTCACGCGTCGACTCAACGCGCGACCGTTTTTGCGCGCAGTCGTCATTATGGCGGCGACGATACTATTCTTTCAAGGCGGATATGAATTCCACCGGCAAGGAATCGCCGATTACTTGACCGCGCGCATACCGTTCGCGAATTTTGATTATGACGCCAATCTTGCGCTCGTCTTCGAGCGCTACTTCGCGCTCTTCTTCGCGTACTTCATCGTCGGCGCGTTGCTCTCGTCTTTTTTACGCGCTTGTTCGCACGAGCTACGCGTCGCCGATCCGCCAAACGGTAAAAGTGAATAACTTTCGAAAACAACAAACAAAGCAACAACCTCGATTGTAATAGCAGAATGAATATGGCGCTCAAAGTACAAATCGTAACTCCTAACGACGACCTCGGCGCCGCTATCGCACAAGCGCCGAAAAAGGGTACTCTCATTCTTAAAAATGGAGTGTATCGCGTTAGACAATGCCTGGTCGTGGACAAAACGCTCACGCTCAAAAGCGAATCTGGCAATCCCAGCGACGTCAAGCTCGTTCGGCAGGGCTCGACCGCGCTACTCGTCATTGACGGGAAGCCGACCTTCGAAGGGATCACGTTTCTCGCAACGCAAGGCGATGGAAACAAGACGGACGTCGATCGACCTGTAGCGTACGAGGGCGCCGTCGCCGTTAGAGAGAAAGGCGCGCCTGTATTTATTAATTGCCAAGCGTCCTCAATTGAGAAAAGCGCGTTCTCTATTCGCGGCAAAAAGGCGCGGATAAAATTGGATAAGTGTAGAATTCAAGACGTCGGGGAAGCGGGCGTCTACTTTCAGGATCAAAGTTCGGGACTCATCGAAGACTCGTTTATCGCAAACTCCGACCAGGCGCCTTATCTTCATGACAACCCCGATATGGTTGGATGCGGATGCATTGAAGTGGAAGAAGAATCGTTCGCTGAAGTTCGACGTTCGACCTTGATTTCGGGACCTAATCGCGCGGTTATTATCCACAATGTTGGAAGCGCCAAACTCCTCGACTGCGTCGTCTCGGCGCCGGCTCATCAGTGCGTATGGTTGCAGGAGAATTCACGTCTAACGGCAATTAATACGGAATTCACCTCTTGTGCGCGTAAAACCAACGTCGAAGGAATTGAAATGATCGTTACCGACGGCGTCTACTTACACGACTCTTACGCAGAATTCAAAAAATGTCGATTTCACGCGCTACGATGCGGCATTGCTCTTATTATCAATTCCAAAGCTAAGACGCGCGAACTCTCATTCCAGGACGTCGCCGCTCCCTACGCGTTACCGGACAATGCGTCTAAGTTTATCTTCATGGGTAATGATACCCAATCAGGTATAACCCAAAACTACGATTTTGGAGTTAGCGGTTCCTCTGAAGGTTTGAATTCTCAAAACGACGACGAAGAGTTTTCCGAAGAGGAGCAATATAAGGCAAATCTTGTCAGAGACGGCTACTTCCAAGAGTTGCTTAACGAACCTTCAAAAGTTGTTGTCCATACCCCGCCTTTTTTTGACGAAGGTGGGAGACTGACAGGTTTCTACTACCCCAATTCGAAATACGGCGGGACCTTTATGGTATCGAAGGAGCTTGTAAAGCCAGATTTCAAGAGCCCTGGAAACGCGCTTTTCCAATCATATGAATTAGCGATCGCAACCAGGGAAACGTTGCCTTTTGGAGAAAAAGCGGCGAGTCAAGAGACCGGAATAAACATAATCAATTCGAAATCGGAAGATAACAACGCTTTGGTGAAATACCTGCGCCTTAACAAGATACTGAGTTACTTCGGGCACGCCGTCGAATATGGCGCCGTATTGGATCGCTTTAAGACGACCGGAATCCCCGAAGATCATCCCGACAAAGAGCTCGCCGGCTCCTATTTCATCATCGACGCCCTCGATCTACGAAAGAACGCCGCGCCTAGAACTTCCTTTGCAATCATCGACCGACTGCCGGAAGAGTTTAAACAGGAGTTCGAGGAGAAACACCCTGGGATTATACAAATGCTCGCGGACGTCAAACGACCGGATAATCGCGAAGATTCGCGTCCTTATTTCGGACTAATGGTTCTCATTGAAATCAGCTACTCCGAACTCGTACAGATCATGACCAAAGACTACCGCGAGGCTTTCATCAACGACCTCAAAGCCGCAAATCAATGGCCCTTCTCCGACCTCGATAAGAGAACGCCGCTCTTCTAACGAACTCTTCACCGATTATATCGCGACGCCAAACAGCGCAAGGAGAATATCCGTTATGTCGACGAAAGAAATAAAGATCACGCCGCAAGACAGCCTCGTAGCGGCTGTTGCGTCTATACCCAAAAAAGGAACAATCATTCTCGCCAAGGGTACCTACGTCCTCAAAGAATGCCTGATCATTGATAAGACTGTTACGCTCAGAGGCGAGACAGGCGATCCACAAGACGTCGTTATTTCGCGCACAGCTGCAACCGTTCTAATGGTCGCTAACGGCAAACCGCGCTTCGAAGCGATTACATTCCAAGCGCCGCGCCCAATCGTCGATATACAACCGCACGGTGGCGCCGGCTTCATGCGCGAACCGATAGAATACAAAAGCGCGGTCGCTATTCGCGACAAGGGAGTCGCGCAATTTGTAAATTGCGTCGCAACGTCGGATGAGCAAAGCGGGTTTTCCGTACGCGGTAAGAAGGCGCGCATTACCCTTTCGCATTGTCTCATAAAGAACACCGGTGAAGGGGGAATCTTCTTCGACGATCAAGGGCGCGGCGAAATAGAGGACTCAATTATCGAGCAAAGCGGACTAGGGTGCGTCGACGTAGAAGAAAAAGGGTTCGTATGTGTTAAAAATACGAAGTTGCTCAGTAGTAGCTATTCGGCGATAAGTCTCCACAATTGCGGGCGTGCGAAGTTCGTCGACTGCGAGATCTGCGGCGCCTCGACCAGATGCGCGATCATTACAGAGAAATCGGAATTAGTCGCCGTACGCACGTCGTTCTACTCGCACGTCTCCAAAGATCAGCAGGGTTCGCCTGACTTTTCGGCAGACGGCATTCTCGTTTCAGATTCGCGCGTCAAATTCGTCGAAACGCGACATTATGCAACGCGATTCGGAATCGGCGCGGAAGATCGAGCGATCATTTTACTAAAAAACGTTACGATGGAGTACGTTTTCGCTACTGTTATCGGGCAGTCGAGCGTTAAACTCATCGAGCGCGGCAAAAATTCACTATGCGAACCGCCGAAGCTTGGAGGAGCGCTCGATGAACGCGGTTCGAGAATAACGCCTGAAGGAATCGTCGACGACGACGAACCCGACTCGCTTGAAATCATGACGCGCGAAAAGAAGGAGTATACGCAAGACGAAATTGACGCCGCGTTCCTCGTTAAAGACGTTTTCCTACGCCAAGAGCTCAACGAACCATGGCCGCGCGTCTTGCACGCGCCGATTCCGTTTGACGGTGGAGGAATGCTCGACGGATATTATTATCCAAACTCGAAATATGGGGGAACTATTATGGTCTCAAAAGAGATCGCAACCCCTGGTTTCAACTCGCCCAACAACTTTACGTTTTGCTCTTATGAACTCGCTATAGCAACTCAAACTCCTTTCCCGTACGACAACGACGGAAACGTCGTTCGTCCCGAGTCCGTTAAGAAATACCAGAGACTTCACAAACTCCTTTCGGACGTCGGGCATTACGTAGAGAACACGTCCCACTTTAATCGTTACGACAGTATCGGACTCGCGCCAGATCACAGCGATCCCGATCTTAGAAACGCGGCGTTCGTCGCGGACGCCGTCTGCCTGAGCAACACGCTTGCGCAAGACGCGCCGATGGTTCGGCTTGAAAAGCTATCGGCTGCCGCGCGAATGGAATACGAGGAAATATACCCGGGACTATTAGAAAAGCTAGCCAAGCGGCGCGTGCCGACAAGTTTTTTTGAAGATCGGCAATTCTTCGGCGTCATGATTATTATCGAGGTGTATCAATCGGAACTCCAGGCTATGTTGCGCAAGGAGCTCACGCGCGAGGAATTCATTGGACGCCTAAAAGAAGCAGGATACTGGCCCTTTTCCGACCTCGATTTGCGTCCGCCGCTACTCTAACAAACGATACGATTACAACAAGCGCGCCGGATTAATCTGGCGCTTACACTTCTGACGACTAGAAACGTAAAGGATTTCCATTAATGACCTCTTTATGCAAAGCCCCTATCCGTATTAGCGCGCGCGCTATACTATGCGTCGCGCTCGCTATCGTCGCCGCCGTCAATATAGCGTACGCAGAAAAGCCGCAAATCGACTGCTCAAGCATTCGCGGCGTATGCTACAATCCCACTTCGGAAGAACAAGCGCGTCGCGAACTCGCATATGGAAAGCGAGTCAATCTGAACGCCGTAAGATTCTGGATGAGTCAAGGGGCCTACGAAAAGTACGGCGACGCATATCTCGAGAGTATCGTCAAGTTCATTCGCGTTTGCGACGACTGCGGATACAAATCAATGCCGATCCTCTTCAACGGAAATATGCTCAATCCGGCGACCATCAAGCCTGAAGCGTACGAAAAAGCCGACGCCTACGCGACCGCCGCCGTCAACGCGATTAAAGACGAACCGGGACTGCTAATGTTCGACGTAATGAACGAACCCTTATGCTCGCCCTACGTCAACGCGGCGCCGAAAGAGGAACGTAACGCGCGCGCTGAGGAAATCTGGGCGTTCCTGCGACGCGAAATTGCGCTCGTACAAAAGCTAGCGCCAGACGCGTTGACAACCGTTGGTTACACGACTGCCTGGGAAATTGAAGAATCGACGGTGGCTATGGTCGACGTCATATCGTTCCATGACTACAACGATCGGCGCGAAGTTGTCGGCAACAATTTCAAGTTAGCCGCTGAATGGGGACAGAAACTCAATAAGCAGGTTATGAATACGGAAACGGGATGCCTTGCGCGCGCCAACTCCTACGAGATGGCGTTGCAATTCTGCAATGAAAATCAAATGGGATGGTTCTTGTTTGAGCTCATGATTCACGGGCGTTGCATCGACGAACATGGAATATTCTATCCCGACGGCACGATTCGCGACGCTGGAACGATCGCCGCTATGTTCGGATGCTACCGCAATCGCGACAGTCGCACGGTTGTGCCGACAAATCCGAATCGCGAGGGCAAGGTTGATCGCGCGTTGTCGCTATTACGAGACGCATTGAAAGAGTATACAAGCGACGCCTTTGACTATCGACGAAGCGATAAGAAGAAACTTCTTGACGCGTGCGAGGTCGCCGCTAATCTCCTAGAAGCGTGCGAGCTCGTGCCTATGAGCGACCTGCCGACGACTAAAATCGAAGAATTCCGACGCGACGAAAACGCCGATCTTTGGGAAATTCGGAAATTCGCGTTCCAGCTTGCTGAAAGACTCAAGGAAGTCGCGCAGATCTTCTAAACGCGCACTATCCCTAAAACAAAAGAAAACCGGCGTTCAACGCTTTAAGTCGAATGCCGGTTGAATATGTCAGTGAGAGTGTCGGGGCTCGAACCCGAGACCTACGGATTAAAAGTCCGTTGCTCTACCAACTGAGCTACACTCCCAAGCGCGACGCGCAAAACGCTGCAAACAACCAATGAGAGTGTCGGGGCTCGAACCCGAGACCTACGGATTAAAAGTCCGTTGCTCTACCAACTGAGCTACACTCCCAAATGCGAAAAGCATATTGCGATAATTTTACCGCATTCCCGAGTTTCGTCAAGGGGCAAAAAGGAAATAAAATCTACCGCCAAACTCGCGCAACCGTCTCGACGGCGCTACGATTGCTTATCCGTCGGCTTGTCGTAGTCGAATTCGCGCCAAATCATCGGACGACTATGGCGCGATTCTATGCGTAAAACGACCTCACCGTTCACAAAAATACGCACCGTGCCGCTCGACTGACTAACGGCTATCGCAACCGCGTTCGTACTGCGACTTACTGCCGCTGCCGCCCAGTGGCGCGAGCCTAGACCCTTGGAAAGCGTTATCATCGCTGTCGAAGCGTCCAATAGGCGGCACGCGGCGGCGACAACGCCGTCTAAGGCGACTACAAAAGCGCCGTCGAGTTGCGCTACTTCCTTGATACCCTCGCGAACGCGCGGATCGAAAAGATCGCGTTCTTTACACTTGTACCCTCGCACAGGATCAAAACCGGCAGGTTTACTCGACGCGAGCACATTTTTCGTATCGCCAACGACAAAGAGCGTGCCAACGGACTTACCTTCACGCCCTTCACGACCGATTTCCAACGCTAAATCGACAACGGCCTTGAGCGTCTTCAGCGGCACCTTTGTCTCAATCTTACGCAATTCCTTACCGGTCAAGCGCTCCAAATGCTCGCCCAAATTAATCACGCTAATGGAATCGAAGCCCACGGCGTCGAAACCGCTGTAAAGCGCTATCAAACGCGTTCCGGGTAGAAAGAAATCGTCTGCGACGGCTTCTAGAATAGCGTGCGTTATACGATCGTAGACCGGCGCGTCGTCTTCCAGATTCAATAAGACTGTCTTGATCTCTGCCTCAGCCGCGCCCTCAAGCGCCTCGCGATTCGTCGCCGCCGCAACAAAGTAGGTTTCGCCAAGGAACTTTTTCAGACGACGCCAGTCGATAGGCGCGTCGAATAACAGAAGCAGACCAGAAGCGTCCATCTGAGCATAGAGACTCATGGCGTCGCTTAACATCTTCTGTAAATAATCGGTAAACTTATACGGTTCCATTGCGACGTCTCGCGGGGGGTTATGGTCATAGGTGAGATAACTTGAGGCTTGCGCGCGACGTTCACGGTCGCAAGTCTTTATATATGATCTCGACTTTTCCGCTCTTGTCAACCGAAAATCCCGGAAAAAACGCTCATTTGAGTTGAAAAGGTTGCGTTCAAACTTCCGACCGTTTCGTCGTCCAACTTCGCGACGCGGTAAAAAAATTGCTCGCAGATGAAATAATCTCGTTTAATACGTCGTGCATTTGATCGCGCAAAAAACGACGTTTTGACAAACATGCATATTACTTTTACTTATTACACCCTGCTGTAAAATAATTTTTTCAAAAATCTTTTGGCTACCCACTTGCAAAAAAGAACCAACTTGGCATAATGTTGACAAATAAAATTTACGGGCTCTTATTTCAGCCTGTATCATAATTAAATTCACTTATACTAAGTATAGTTAGGAGTCATACCATGGCGTCTGATCGTAATCCGTTTACCATTGCTAAAGCGCGCATCGCTAAGGCCGCCGCCGCCCTCAATCTGGACGCCGCGACCACCGAACTTCTCAGCACGCCCCAACGCGAAGTTTGGGTCGCGCTACCCGTCAAGATGGACGACGGCTCCACGAAAATCTTCCAAGGCTTCCGCGTCCAATATAATACCGCGCGCGGTCCTGCAAAGGGAGGTATCCGTTGGTTCCCCACCGAAACGATCGACACTGTTCGCGCGCTCGCGTGCTGGATGACATGGAAGACTTCAGTCGTCGATATCCCGCTAGGCGGGGGTAAGGGCGGAATCATCTGCGATCCCAAAACGCTCTCCACTGGCGAGAAAGAACGACTCGCTCGCGCATATATCCGCGCCATCGCACCCGTCATCGGCATCACGAAGGACGTGCCCGCACCGGACGTCTACACCAACGGTCAGATCATGGCGTGGATGATGGACGAATATGAGAAGATCCAAATGGAATGCCATCCTGGAGTCATTACGGGCAAACCGTTGGAACTCGGCGGCTCACAAGGGCGCGGCGACGCCACGGCGCGCGGCGGTATCTATACAACTCGCGAGTGCGCGAAGGCGTATGGAATTGACCTCAAGGGCAAAACGTGCGCAATTCAAGGCTTTGGCAATGCTGGTCAATTCGCCGCTACGCTCGCGGAAGAGATTCTCGGCATGAAAGTCGTCGCCGCTAGCGATTCGAAGGGCGGCGTCTACAATCCGGACGGAATCTCCGCGAAGGAGCTCGTCGCATACAAGCTCGCAAACGGTTCACTCAAAGGCTTCCAGGGCGCGAAAGACGTTACGAACGAAGAGTTGCTTGCGATCGAATGCACGGTTCTTTTCCCGGCGGCGCTCGAAAATACGATTACCGAAGAAAACGCCGGTAACCTGAAGTGCCAAATCATTTGCGAACTCGCGAACGGTCCCACGACGCCTGAAGCGGACAAGATCATCGACGCGAAGGGTATCCACCTTATTCCGGACTACCTCGCGAACGCGGGCGGCGTTACCGTCTCCTACTTCGAACAGTGCCAAAACGCTCAGAACTACTACTGGGAACTGGAAGACGTCCAGAAGCGTTTGGATCAGAAGATGACGAACGCGTTCAAAGCGGTCTACGCGATGAGCGAGGAGAAGAAAGTCAGTTTGCGCGAAGCGGCGTATCTCGTCGCGATCAAGCGCGTCGCCGACGCTATGAAGCTCCGCGGATGGGTCTAAATCGTTGTCGACTATGACTCTCCGAAATCCTTGAATTGAGAAACGTCGCGTTTCACTAGGTGGAGCGCGACGTTTTCGTTGTGAGAAGACGTTTAATCACGCTCAGCCGCGCGCAAGCGTATTGTCATGCGCCGCGCGAACGCTTATAATTGAGAGTCGTTCGCAACGTTGTCTCGCAAACGCTCAGACGACCGCGAATGCAAAACGAAATGTTACTCACGAAACTGAAGATTGTAAATCGTACCCAAAGACGGCGGACGGTGTAATGGCGGACTCGAAAAAATATTGGCAGGATAAAATCGTACTCGTAACGGGCGGCTCGAACGGACTGGGAAAAGTCATTGCGCAGACGTTCGGCGAATCGGGAGCAAAGCTCGCGATCGTCGGACTCGAAGCAAGCGACGTGGAAGCAACGGCGGAAGAATTCCGAACGGACAAAATCGAGGTTCTACCAATCGTTGCGGACGTAACGCGCCCCGAGGACGCAAAACGAATCGTGATCGAGACGCTCGCGCAGTACGGCGCGCTCGACGCGCTCGTGAACGCCGCTGGTCGCACGCATCGCGGATTTCTTATGCAAACTCCGCTCGAAGAATTCCAATCGCTCTGGAATCTTAACGTCATGGGCACGATTGCATGCACGCAGGCGGCGTATCCTCACCTCGTGAAAAGTCGAGGGCACGTAGTTAACATCGGCTCGCTAGCCGCCAAAAGCGCCGCGCGATGGGTCGGCGCCTACCCTGTAACCAAGCACGCGGTCGCTGCGTTCTCACAACAGTTGCGGCTAGAAGCGGAACCGGACGGCGTTCATGTGCTGCTTGTTTGCCCCGGTCCCGTTAAACGCGATAATCCGCGACTATATCCGCTCAAAAATGCCGAGGGAATCCCACAATCTGCGCTCATGCCGGGAGGAGGCGTTAAAGTTGGAAAAATCGAGCCGCAGAAGCTCGCGCGCGAGATTCTCAAAGCTTGTGAAAAACGTAATCCGGAAATCGTCATACCTGGCAAGGCGAGGATTCTCTTCGCTATCAACCAAATCTGCCCCAAATTAGGCGACTGGATCGTTAAAAAATCGACCTGATCTTTACTGCTCAACCGACGGTTCAAGTTCGGGATGCAGTAGTCGCGCTAAATCTTCTATAAAAAGAATCGCACGCGGACCTGGCACCGTCGCGTAGTCGTCGAAGATCTGGTAAACTCGACCGTCCCGAACCGCGACAACCTCAGATCCGAGCGCTTCCCAATCAGCCGAGCGGAGCGCGCCGTCTCGTTCGCGCGCGGCGGCGTCTCGCTCGATTCCGTCTGTGGAAAGATCCAAGATGACGTCAGGATTGAGAGATACGACGCCCTCAGCGTTCGTCGTCGGCGCTACTCCTGGAAGGTCGCGACCAACGTTCACGCCGCCGGCAATTTCAAGCGCGCTATTAAAGAAGGGGTTTGCGCCTGCAATATACGCTTCGCTAATCTTACCTGTGCCGAGCGTGCGATAGATCGAGACCAAGACGCGCGGCTTCGTGAGTTTCGACGTGCGCGCGCGAATCGACTCCAACCGAGACTCCTGCTCGCGACGCAACGCAAGTCCGCGGTCATGAGCGCCGACCGCTCGTCGCAATACTCCGCCCCGCAACGCGCCATGTTCAAAAAGCTTGCCAAGCGACTCGAACGAATCAAAAACGCCCTCTAACGACGTATGATCGACCTTAACGACTTCGATTCCCAATTTCGCAAGACGAGGCGGTAGAATCTCATTCTCTTTGAGAACGACGACGTAATCGGGCTCGAGCTCGACGATCTTCTCAACGTTGTATTCGTATAGACTGCCTATTTTAGGAAGTTCTTTCGCACGCTCAGGGTACTTGCAGTAATCGGAGACAGCGACCACTTCGTCGTCGAGACCCAAGGCGAAGAGCGTTTCCGTAATACTAGGCGCGGTCGAAATAATGCGTAACGAATCGCTTGTACGAGCCGCGTCCTCTACCCTTGCGCCGCGTTCACAACCGTTAAAGATTGGTAAAAACGCCAAGACCAATAGCAACGCGAGAAGTAATAACCGTCTTTTCGAGAGTGTGTTCATCGCAAATTCTCCACGTTGAGTCTTTTCCACTGAGTCAAGAAACAAAAAAAGCTCCACGCAACGCAGAGCTTTCAAGCGCCCCAACAAGGACTCGAACCTTGGACCCAGCGGTTAACAGCCGCTTGCTCTACCAACTGAGCTATCAGGGCGTCGTCTTACG
>ONJR01000151.1 GCA_900318195.1 uncultured Planctomycetota bacterium | reverse complement strand
TTCTAAGCGCGTCTCCGTCCTTCGCCCAATGTTGGGGCGGAGCCTGCCAAGCGTCCATTAGAACGCGTCAGAGCGTCCGTATCGTCGAACGGCGTTCCTTCGACGCTGGTATCAATGGCGCATTGTCTCGCGTGCCCGCTACGACGCGTTTTATTCCGTTCGTCGGCGCAGCGTGCGAAACGTCGACGCCAGCCCCGTGCGCGTCCGTTGAGACGTGCGAGGAGCCTCCGAAGCCGTGCGAGCCCGCCGTCGCGACGTGCGAAGTTACCGCCATTCCAGCCCCGTGCGCGCCGTGCGAGACCTTTGCGCCAGGCTCGATTACTTGCGAGCCGACAGCGACGCCGGAGCCGTGCGAGCCTGTCGCAACGTGCGAGCCGACCGCGCAATTCCAGTTGTATCGACCAGCCGCGTCAAACGACTGTCCAACGGGCTCTTGTCCATTACGCACTGCGTCGCGCGCCGCAGTGCGTCTCGCGACGGCGCCGCTTCGCGGATTCCTCGACGTCGCTAATCGTACGCGAACTCGCTATGGCGTCGTCCAGCTTCAATACGACGCACGGCTGGAAGCGGAAGCGTTAGCGCAAGCGCAACACTGCGCGCGCGTTGGATTCCTGCAACATGGCGCTGGCGCGCCGGAGATACTCGCGCAGAACAGCCAAGGGATTGAGACCGCTGTCAACCAGTGGCTCGCGTCGCCTTCGCACCGTCAGATTCTATTGAACGGCGGATACAGGTACGCGGGAGTAGCCGTTGTACGCGACTCCGCTGGTCGTAGTTGGTGCGCGATGAGGTTTAGGTAGTATGAAGTTTGTTTTCGTTGGCACGCAAGCGACCAACGGGAGCGACTCTTCGTGATCGAGCGGAAGCTCGAATTTAAAGTTCCCGTGTCGGCAGACATGGATTGAGAGTCGGCGAGTCCGGTACGAACTCGCCGGGGGGCGAGCGGCTCCGCCGACTCTCTTTTTTGCAGTAAGGAGACTGAGAAATGTTAGCTTTTAGTCGTTACGTTGGCGAGTCGTTCTTTATCGGCGACACTACGGTAGTTCAAATCAATAAGGTTAGAGGGGATAATGTCCTCCTCGGCGTTGAAGCGCCGCGCCACATTCGAGTCGCGCGCTCTGAACTTCTCGCGCGATCGAATCCCTGCTTCCTAGAAGACTGGGCGGAACGCTTCGACAGAGAGGAGCGGATTATGCACGACGTCGAAGACGCCATTAACGGGCATGTTACGAAGCCGACTGAGTTCGACTTCCCACTAGTATTCGACAGCTTGTTCGACGCGTCTTGCGACTTTCTCACAATACGCGGCGCGTACTCGCTACTTTTAGAGACGCGCGTTAAGAATAAACAAGCGCTCTACGCTACGGCGTCGGCGCTCGACGACACAGTCGCGCGGATTGTTGAGCTACTCAAACGCGCTGGCTTCGATAACAGCGCAATAGCAGACTACACAACGACGCTCGGCGCGACGCGCGCTACGGACGAGGACTTCTCACAAGGCGTTGTGCGCGAGGTCGAGGTCTATGTGAGCGGAATTGTCAACGACGCGATACGTCGATTAACCGAACGTCAACAAAAGGAGAAGCCATGCTAAAACAAGGTTACGAAGCGCGCGACGACTTCTGGAAGCTCGCCGACTCGCTACATAAACAGTTAGTGAAGGAAGAACGCGCTACGATTAAATGCCTTCGGTCGTTCATCAGAGCGTTTGAACACCCTGACGGCGCGATTATTCCAAACGACGTCGACAAGCAGAAGTATGATGACTACAACGTGGCGGTAGACGCTATCTACTCGTACATGTGGACGGTGTCCGGAGCGCACAAGATACTTAAAAAGGCGTTAGGGAAATGACCGTTGATGAACGCCGACGCGCGACGAGCGCGATACGATCGTTGTTGAAGTCAGTTGAGTATGACGAGTACGTCGCAAGAGAGACTTGTCAGAAGAATGTAAACGCGCCGAAGCAAGAGTGGAAGACTTTGAATCGGCGTTATGTATCGGCAAAGAGACTTCGTACTGAACTCTTTATTGTATTAGACTACCTCGCTACATACGAATGTCGGGAATGAAGTACGGTTACGCGAGAGTTTCGACTATCGCACAAAAGACCGATAGACAGATTGGCGCGCTCCGGAAGCATGGCGTTCTCAAAAAGAACATCTTCGTCGATAAGGTTAGCGGTAAGAATTTTGATCGTGATAACTATCGCAAGTTGTTAGAGACACTTCGCGAAGG
>ONJR01000149.1 GCA_900318195.1 uncultured Planctomycetota bacterium | reverse complement strand
GGAAAACTTCGACTTCTTCTCCGGTCCCGACCTCTTTACGCTAGGGAACGACGCCAACGTTGCGCTCGAAAACGTTACGACCGCGCCGCGCGCGACCGACGAACAACCGCGCGAGCCGGGGCTCGACGACAATATTCTCAACTCGCTCACCGAAGAGATGCGCGACCAGCTCGCGACCTCATACCGCGCGCTACGCGCCTACCCGACCGCTAAGATCAAACGTCTCACCGCGTTTCGCGGCGTTAATCCCGTCTTCGGCGCATTTCTGCTCGATCAGCTAGGTCTCGCCGATCGCGCCGAAAGAATTCAGGCGTTCGAGTCCGTGCTAGAAATGCCGACGACCGTCGCGCGCTACGTGCGTCCTCCGCGGCAAGACGTTCTGCCGTCCGGCGCGCTCGCGAACGAAAGACTCGATCAAACGCTGCTGCAAGCGGGTCTCGCGTCCTACGAAGAGCTCGTTATGCGCACCGAGGAGGAAGAAGAGGAGGAACGCGAACGAAGACGACATTTCGGCGGACACGTCGAAGAACGCGTCTATACGATTCCGTTCGCCGAGAAACTGAGGCGACTCTTCGAATACCAATATCCAGGCGCCTCGACCAAAATTACGCCGGTCTGGGCGGCGGGAGAATTACTGCTAGACTTCCATGGCGATTTTTATAAGTACGTTTCCTATAAGAATCTGCAGAAGCAAGAGGGTATTCTCTTCCGGCACCTATTGCGACTCATTTTGCTAATTGAAGAGTTCGCGCCGCTCGCGCCGACCGACGGATCGCGCAACGAGTGGAGATTGGACCTCGTTGAGATCGGCTCGCAACTCGTGCGCGCGTGCCGCAACGTCGATCCGTCGAGCGTCGAGGAAACGCTAAAAATGTCGGCTAAGCCCGACTTGCTTCAAAAGGATTAATTACTTGCGCTCGCCGCTCGCGTCGCCTTGGCGTGAACGCGCGCAAGTTATTGCGCAGGACTCATTTTAACAAGTTCAGCTTCGACGGGCTCGCGTCCGTCGCGAACAGAAAGGTTGTATTATGACACGCACGGTTAAGCGGGCGGTATCGCTCGCGCTATTCGTCGCGTTCGCGTCGCTCGCGTCCGTATCGCGCGCCGACGAGGGAATGTGGCTCTTTAACGCGGCGCCGATCGATAAGATCAAGTCGGACTACGGGGTCGAGCTCAGTCAGGAGCTGCTCGATCATCTCCAGAAGTCTTCGCTTAAATTCGCTAATTCCGGCAGCGCTTCTTTTGTCTCTTCCAAGGGACTCATTATGACGAACCACCACGTCGGTCTCTCGACGGTCGCCAGTTTGAGCACAAAAGAGAAGAACTACGTGCAAACCGGTTTCAAAGCGAACTCTTACGAGGAAGAGCTCAAGTGCCCTGGACTCAAACTCGTTATGCTCGTTAAGATGGAGGACGTAACGGATCAAGTTGAGGCGGCGACGAAAGACGCGCAATCGCTGGAAGAGGCGGACGCCGCGCGCGCCGCGATCTTTAAGAAGCTCTCCGACGACGGCAAAAAGGCGTCCGGACTACGTTGCGACGTCGTTACCTTCTATCACGGCGCGAAGTATCAGCTCTACTACTACAAAGAGTTCACGGACGTGCGACTCGTCTTCACGCCGGAAGAGAGCGTCGGGTTCTTCGGCGGCGATCCTGACAACTTCGAATATCCGCGCTACAATCTCGACCTAACCTTCTTCCGCGCCTACGAGAACGACAAGCCGTACGAACCGGAACACTTCCTCAAATGGAGCGAAGCTGGCGCAAAGGACGGCGAGTTCACGCTCGTCTCGGGTCATCCTGCGCGAACGAATCGGCTCAATACGGTCGCCGATCTCATGTACCAGCGCGACGTGTACTATCCCCACATGATGTACAAGTACCATCGTCGCGAAGTAATGTTCCAAGTCTTCGGCTCGCGCAACGAGGAGAACGCGCGACGCGTCGCGACCGATCTCTTTAAAATCCAGAACTCGCGCAAGAATCGCGGCGGTATCCTACAAGGTCTGCAGACCCCTGAACTAATGCAGCGTAAGATCGACGCGGAAAACGAGTTGCGTAAGCAAACGGCCGACCAAGAGCCCTGGGTTAAGCTAGAAAACGCCGTCAACGAATGGGCGGGATACTTCGTCGCTTACGACCTGCTAGAATCCGGAGAAGCGTTCTACAGCCCGACCGTCGCTCGCGCGCGCGCGCTCGTACGCTATATTACGGAAGCGGCGAAACCGGACGCCGAACGCAACTCAGCATACCAAGGCGCCGCGCTCGAAGATCGGCGAAAGGATCTAGATTCCGCTATCAACGCGCCCGATAAAGACGTCGAAATCCTAAGACTCGGCGATTCGCTCGCTATGCTATACGAACTCTCGCGACCGGTCGACGGCGGACGCGCGCTCGGCGACGTAACGCTATGCGACGACAGCTTCGCCGCGATCTTCGGTGGTCTGTCCCCGAAAGCGCGCGCGACACAGATCGTTATGAACACGCAAATCGCCGATAAGGCGTTCCGCGACGCGCTCGTCGAAGGCGGACTCGAGAAACTCGCCGAATGCGACGACCCGGCGATTAAGCTGGCGCAAGCGGTCGAGCCGTACGCGTCCGAGCTACGCGAACGCGCTGCGAAATACGAAGAGACGCGACGCCAAGAGTACGCAAAAATTGCCAAAGCGCGGTTCGCGGCGTACGGCGAAAAGGACGCGCCAGACGCGACCTTTACTCTGCGCCTAACCTACGGTAAAGTATGCGGATATAAGGAAGACGACGGAACCGAAATTCCGTTCGAGACCTATATCCAAGGCGCGCTCGATCACGCGCGCGAACACGATCGCGTTGATCCATACGATCTCGCGCAATCGTGGTTCGACGCGGAAGAGGACAATCGCGCCCCGCTAGCGTCCCCGATAAACTTCGTAACGAACCACGATATTATCGGCGGCAATAGCGGTAGTCCGTGTGTGAACAAAGACGGCGAAGTCGTTGGACTCATCTTCGACGGCAATATCCAGTCGCTCGTACTGAATTTCATTTTCGACGAAGTTCAAGCGCGCGCCGTGCTCGTGCACTCGAAGGGTATTCGAGACGCGGTTCGCGATATTTACCAAATGCCGCAACTTGCCGACGAACTTGGCAAGTAGCCGCAATCTTTAGCGCATTGTGCGACACGCGCGCCGCGTATCTCGCGCGGCGCGCGCTCGCCTTAATTAATACGATACGATTATGTCAGACCAACCTTGTCTCATCTTCGGAACTAGCAGTCGCAATAAGGGTCAAGAAGCGTCGGAAATCCTCGACGGTATTGGGATCGCGCTCAAAACGCTCGCCGACGTTCCCAACGGAATCTCGGTCGTAGAAGACGGCGATTCCTTTGCGGCGAACGCGCGTAAAAAAGCGATCGAGCAGGCGTTGCATCTCCACGAATGGGTTCTCGCCGAGGATTCAGGACTGTGCGTCGATTATCTCGACGGCGCTCCCGGTATTTATTCCGCGCGCTTCGCGGGCGAGGAGAACCGCAGCGACGCGCGTAATAACGCGTTGCTATTGGCGAAATTACAGGACGTTCCGCTCGAGAAGCGCGGCGCGCATTACGCGTGCCATATGGTTCTCGCGGATTCGACCGGCGCGATCGCGTTCGAGACGGAAGAAATATGCCGAGGACGCATACTCTTCGAAGAGCGCGGCGTCAACGGGTTCGGATACGACCCGCTATTTGAGATCGTCGAATATCATAAGTCCTTCGGCGAACTCGCGCCGGAGATCAAACGCGCGATCAGTCACCGCGCGCGCGCGACCAGAAAATTAGCCAAAGCGTTGACCGTTATGCTGCGCGACGGCAAACTCGAACTTGTGAACCGCTAGTCGTTTAAACTCGTTTTACTAAGGACGCTTCGATATACCATGACAGAATTCAATTTACAGGAATATTGCCGCGACGTTGCGGCGCGCGCGAAACGCGCGTCTCGCGCGCTCGCCGCTCTCTCGGGCGGTCAGAAGAACCAATGGCTCGAAACCGTCGCAACTATGCTCGTTGACCGCGCGGAACTCATTCTTGCGGAAAACGCGAAGGATCTCGCCGCCGCGCGCGAAGCAGGGCTCAAACCGTCAATGATCGATCGTCTCACGCTCACGCGCAAGACGCTCGAGGGCATGGCGCAAGCGTTGCGTGAAATCGCGGCGTTTCCGGACCCGATCGGCGAGACGATCAGCTCCTCGATTCGCCCCTCTGGTCTCGAAGTGCGCAAGGTGCGCGCGCCGCTCGGCGTCGTCTTCTTCGTGTACGAGTCGCGTCCTAACGTAACGACGGACGCGGCGGCGATCTGCGTTAAAAGCGGCAACGCCGTGATCTTGCGCGGCGGCAAAGAGGCGATTCACTCGAATATCGTTCTCGGTAAGATTTTAGCGGACGCCGCGGAAGCGACCGGTCTGCCAAAAGACGCCGCGCAACTACTAACGACGACCGATCGTAACGCGATCGACGAATTCCTGCATATGCCGGAATACGTGAACGTCGCGATTCCGCGCGGCGGCGAGGCGCTCGTTAAGCGAGTCGCAACGGAAGCTAAGATGCCGGTGATTAAGCACTTTGCGGGCAACTGCCACGTCTACGTCGATCCGAGCGCCGACCCCGAGGTGGCGGTGCGCGTTCTGCTCAATTCGAAAATGCAGCGTCTTGGCACGTGCAATACGGCGGAGTCGCTCGTCCTGCATTCTCAGATCGCGCCGAGCCTCGCGCAACGCTTGCTCAACGCGTTGTCGGAAAAAGGCTGCGCGCTACGCGTCGACGAGCGCGCGCGCAAACTGGTCGGCGACGCCGTTCAAGTCGAAGCGGCGACGGAACAGGACTTCTATGCCGAATACCTTGCCGCGATTATTTCGGTCAAGGTCGTCGATAGTCTCGAGGAAGCGATCGCGCACATTAACGAGCACAGCTCGGGTCATACAGAAGCGATTATTTCGCAAGACGTTCGCGCTATTAAGCGGTTTACGACGGAAATCGATTCCGCCGCCGTTATGGTCAACGCGAGCACGCGCTTGCACGACGGCGGACAGTTCGGACTAGGCGCGGAAATCGGAATTAGCACGGACAAGTTCCACGCGCGCGGACCATGCGGAGTCAACGAACTTACCTCCTATAAATACGTAGTTTACGGCGACGGCGCGTTGCGCGAATAACCGGTCGTCTAGAAGCGATAACAGGACTTTTAACCAGATTCGGGGAGCCGCGCGCTCCTCGATTAGAATACACGGGGCGCTCGATATGGCCGCCAAGAGTTCAGGCGCGCGTCGCAACCGCGACGAACATGATATTACGAATCCCACGCTGCTAGCGGTACGCAAGAAGCTCAACCGAGTAGCTCTTAGGGATCGGGAACCGTTGCGCAGGAGATTAAATCGCTTAGAGCAGGATCTGCGCGCGCTCGAGCGCGCCGAGTCGAACTCCGACGCGCGACGTCGCGCCGCGCCCCGAATCTCGCGCCAGGCGTGGGAGAACGGCGCGCACAAGCTCGAACTCGATTGCGACGCCTCGATTAAACGCGTCGACGCGCGAAGAAGACTCATTCCGAAACTGGAGTACGATTCCGAACTGCCGGTCAGCGCGCGACGCGACGAGATCAAGAAGCTGCTGCGCGAGAACCAGGTCGTCGTCGTATGCGGCGAGACTGGTAGCGGTAAGTCGACGCAACTGCCCAAGATATGCCTCGAACTCGGACTAGGCGCGCGCGGAATGATCGGCTGCACGCAGCCGCGACGTATCGCCGCGCGCTCGATCGCGCAACGGGTCGCCGACGAGCTTAGGGTTCCGCTAGGCTCGCGCGTCGGGTACAAAATCCGTTTTACGGACAATACGTCGGAGGACACGCTCGTTAAGTTCATGACCGACGGTATCCTACTCGCGGAAACGCAGGCGGATCGCAACTTTAACGAGTACGAAGTCATTATAGTCGACGAAGCGCACGAGCGTTCTCTCAACGTCGACTTCCTACTAGGAATGCTCAAACGCACGTTGCGGTTCCGGCGCGATCTCAAAGTGATTATTACCTCCGCGACGATCGACGCGCAACGGTTCGCCGAACATTTCTATTCGCGCAAGGGTCCAGCGCCGATTATTGAAATTTCAGGACGAAGCTACCCGATCGAAATACGATACCGACCGCCGGAAGAGCTTGCGCTACGGCGCGAAGCGGCGGGTCTGCCGGCGCCGAAAGACGACGACGATTTCGCCGACGCCGCGCTCCTCGACGCGATCGACGAACTCGCGCGTCATGGCGGCGGCGATATGCTCGTCTTTATGCCGACCGAACGCGATATCGTCGAAACGGCAAAACTACTTAAAGGACACGCGATCCCCGGGGACGACGCCGCGCGCAAGACGAATATCTTGCCGCTCTACGCGCGACTGCCGGCGGAGGATCAGCAGAAGATCTTTGGTAAAACGAGTAGTCGCAAGATCGTCATAGCGACGAACGTCGCGGAATCCTCGCTGACCGTGCCGGGAATAAGGTACGTAATCGACACGGGCACGGCGCGCATAAGTCGCTATTCCGCAAGGTCAATGACGCAACGGTTACCGATCGAGCCGATTTCGCAGGCGTCGGCGAATCAGCGCGCAGGTCGTTGCGGGCGCGTCGGACCCGGCGTGTGCGTAAGACTATACTCGGAACACGATTTCGAGAATCGTCCGAAGTATCCGACCCCCGAAATCCAGCGTTCGAATCTCGCGTCCGTAATTCTGCAGACGAAGGCGTTGCGACTAGGGGAAGTCGAGAAGTTCCCTTTTATCGATCCGCCCTATCGATCCGTAATAGAAGACGGCTATAAAACGCTTTACGAGCTCGGCGCAATCGACGACGAGCGCGAACTCACCGAACTTGGCAAGACGCTCAGTCGATTGCCGGTCGATCCGCGCGTCGCGCGAATTATTCTCGCGGCCGACGATGAGAACGCGCTACGCGAAACGCTGCCAATCGCCGCCGCGCTCGCGATTCAAGATCCGCGAGAACGTCCGCGCGATAAGCAAGAGCAAGCGGATCTCAAGCACGCGCAGTTCCTCGACGAGGACTCCGACTTCCTATCCTACCTAAAATTATGGGACTTCTGGAAGAATCTGCGCGATAAGACGACGAAAAATCAGTTGCGCAAAGCGTGCCGCGAGAACTTCTTGTCCTATAATCGCATGAAGGAATGGTCGGACGTCTACCTGCAACTTGTCGAAATCGTCCGCACGCTCAATCTCGAGCTCAAGCCGCGACGCGACGATTACGATTCGATCCATCGCGCGCTGCTAACCGGGCTACTCTACGGGGTCGCGGCGAAATCGGAGACGACAAACGAGTACCAGGGTACGAATTCCGGCAAGTTCATCGTCTGGCCGGGCTCCGGCGTTAAAAAGAAGCCGCGCTGGCTCGTCGGCGCGGAACGGGTCGAGACCTCGCGCGCGTTCCTGCGCTGCGTTGCGCGCGTCAACGTCGAGTGGATCGAAGAGTTAGGCGCGCGCCTCATTAAGCGCGTGCGCAAAGACCCTTTCTGGTCCCGCGAGACCGGGTACGTGCACGCGTACGAACGCGCGACTCTGTACGGTCTGACGATCGTCGCGCAACGTCGCGTTAATTTCGGACCGATCGATCCGACGACCGCGCGCTCGATCTTTATTCAAAGCGCGCTCGTCGAACGCGATTTCGAGTGCGCGCTGCCATTCTTTGAGCATAACGGACGAATCGAAGAGGAAGCGAAGAGTCTGCGCGATAAGTTGCGCAAGTACGACTTCGTTAAGTCGATGGACGCTATCTACGACTTTTACGACAAGCGACTGCCGCAAGACGTCTACGACGCCGTTACGCTACGCAAATGGTTTAAGGAAGCGACCCCGCAAGAGCGCAATTCGCTCTTCGCGTCCCTGCCTGACTTCTGCTACGTCGAGGACGTCGACGAAACGACCGCAGAGCAGTTCCCCGACCGATTTGAACTCGACGATCATTCGCAACTACCGATCGAATATCGATTTGAGCCCGGACAGGAAAGCGACGGTCCGACGCTAATCGCGCCCTTGGAAGCGTTGCGCAGAATCGATTCGCAACGTCTAGGCTGGCTCGTGCCAGGACTGCTGCATCAGCGGGTCGTCGCGCTACTCAAGACGCTGCCGAAAGAGATTCGTCGCGAACTGGCGCCGATTGCGGAGACGGCGCGCGAAATCATCGCGGACTTGCGCGTCGGGGACGGCGAGCTCGACGCGCAGTTGGCGCGCGCCGTGAGTCGCCGCACAGGACGGCAAGTGAACGCGCGCAGTTTTAACTACGAGCGCGTGCCGATCGAATTGCAGTTCAACGTTAAGATAGTCGACGGTAACGGCGAGGAGATCGCGCATAGTCGCGACGTCGACGAGTTGCGTCGTCAGCTCGGGGTCGAAATGAATCGTTCGATCAACTCGGCGAACGATCCGAAGTGGAATCGAGACGGTCTCACGCGTTGGGATTTCGGCGAATTACCAAGCTCGATCTCAATTAAACGCGCCGGACTAACGGTCGCCGCGTATCCGGCGCTCTGCGATCCCCGATTCATTTCGGACGCGCCCAACGAGAGCGCGGAAGCGATGTCGACGGTCTCGCTGAGACTCTTCGACTCTCGCGATCGCGCGCTCGCGAACTCCGCGCTCGGCGTTCGGCGACTCTTTACGCTCGAAAATATGAAGGAGTTGCGTCGTCAGGCGCGCTGGCTGCCGCTCTTTGATCGAATGACGGTCTACGCGCGCGACTTAAAGAGCTTTGCGCTTGAAGACGCGATCGCCGAAATGATTGCGAACGTCGCGCTCAATCTCGATCCGCTCGAGACCCCGAGCGGACAAGAGGAATATGAGGCGCTCGCTATGCTCGGTAAGACGAGGATCGGACTCGCGACGCAAGAGATAACGAGCTGGCTCGAACGATTCTTCGAGTCGCTGCACGAAGCGAAACTCGCGATAGAAACGCGCGAACGCGGACCGGCGCGCGACGCCGCGCTCGACGCCAAACGTCAACTCGAAAGAATGCTAACGCCTTATTTTTACGCTCTTTATCCATGGCGATGGGTTAAAGAATACCCGCGCTACTTCAAAGCGATCTGTATGCGGCTCGACAAATGGTTCAACGGCGGCGCGAAGACCGACGCGAGCTACGCGCGACAGCTCGAAGAATACTGGGCGCGATTCGAACAACGCGACGAGGAACGACGCGCCAACGGAACTTACGAGCCTGAGCTCGACGAGTTCCGATGGGCGCTCGAAGAGTATCGCGTCTCGCTCTTCGCGCAAAAGTTAGGAACCGTTATTAAGGTGTCGCCTGTCAGACTAGAAAAAATGTGGGACGCCGTCGCGCGGTAACGCGACTCGGCGCTAGAAGATAAAGGTCGAGATATGAGAACAGGTTACTTGCACGTATGCGTCGTCTTGGACGCCTCGACGTCTATGAAGGACAAGCGCGATTACGTTGTCCAATCGCTCGAAGCGTTCCTGCACGAGCAGCGCGACGCGCTCGTCGCGAGGGTCGGCGAAATTGCGCAACTCAAACTCGACGTATACCTCTTTAACGAAGGGGTCAAGCGAATCGTCCATTACGCTAATCTCGCTATCTTTGACTTCACGTGGCTGCGCGCGTACTACCATTGCTCGGGCGCGACCGCGTTCAACGACGCGTTTAGTGACGCCGTCGACGCGCTCGGCGCCGATTTCGCAGCCATGCCGGAATGCGAACGCCCGGAAACGACGCTCGTCGTGGTCGTTACCGACGGACGCGACAACGCGAGCGCGCGGTTCACCGTCGAGGACGTGCGAGAACGCTACGAGTTGCAGACGGGCGTGTACAGCTGGCAATTCGTCTTCTTCTGCGCGCAACTCGACGATCTGCGCGATCACTGTCCCAACGACGAGACCGGCGACGCCCAATCAGACGTTCCTATGCTCCAACAGAGCGACGACGGCGTTACGACCGCGACGCTCGCGCCTATTTCTGCAAGCGAGCCGTCGAAGGACGACCAACCCGGCGCTACGGAAGAGGAAGCGACGCCATGCGAGGAGAATAACGACGACGCGACCGAGTTCGCGCCGATCGATCTTTCGGCGCTCAATGCGGACGAACGCGACGACGCGAACATACCGGAGCAAGTCGATCGTCATGACGCCGAGCTAATAGCCGCTGTCTACGCGGAAAATTCAACGAGTTACGAGAACGAGGGCGAGAGCGACGACGAGCGCGAACCGGAGGTACGAGAAGAGGAAAACGAAGACGCTATTATTGAAACGAACGCGCGGGAACTATCTCAGCTTGAAGACGAAATCGAGCGACTGGAGGAATTTGACGAATCGATCGACGAGGAAGAAGACGACGATCAACTCGACGACGCGCTCGACAAAGATCATGACTCGGCGCCGCGAGGGTTCGAGTTCGACGCACAGGAGAACGTTACGCGTCTCGACGACGAAACGGCTTACGACGACGAAGCGGACGAGAGCGAGGAGCTCGAAATAGAGGAAGAGATCAGCGCCATCGCGCTCTTAGAGGGCGACCGCACAAGCAATTTCCCACTCGCCGCCGAGCCCGCGCCGTCCGGAGACGACGAGCTGGACGAAGTCGACGGGGAGGATGAAGGGCGCGAGGATTTGACGGAAGAGGAAATCGACGAGGAAGTTGAGCCTTTCGACGAGTCGGAAGAAGAGGTCGAGGAGTACACTGAGGATGAAGAGCCGGAAGAACTCGAAGACTTGACGGAAGAGGAAGTCGTCGAGGAAGTTGAGCCTTTCGAGGAATCGGAGGAAGAGGTCGAGGAGTCGGATGAACTCGAGGACTTGACCGAAGATGCTGTCGTCGAGGAAGTTGAGCCTTTCGACGAGTCGGAGGAAGAGGTCGAGGAGTACACTGTGGACGAGGAGCCGGAAGAACTCGAAGACTTGACGGAAGAGGAAGTCGTCGAGGAAGTTAAACCTTTCGAGGAATCGGAGGAAGAGGTCGAGGAGTACACTGAGGATGAAGATCCGGAAGAACTCGAAGACTTGACGGAAGGGGAAGTCG
>ONJR01000257.1 GCA_900318195.1 uncultured Planctomycetota bacterium | reverse complement strand
TTGACTCCAAGCGCGCGAAAGATATTAACGAGTTCGTCGACGTCGTTCTCCGCGTACCTCAACTCGCCAATTTCAGACGTATAGTTGGTCGTCGCCGCTAAAAAGCCCCGCCATTCCGCCATCGCCTCCGTCTGGTAGGTCGCGTTAGTCTCATAGCCATTCCACGTTCGTCTTGTTCCTGACAGCGCGTGGCGCCAGCGCCGATCGCGCACAGCGTCGCGCCGACCAAAAGAGTTGCGAGCGCTACGCGCTGTGAAACAACTTGCATCTTCGGCATAAAACTCTCCATATCGAATAACCCCTATCGTCAACCTGCGCGTCTTATGATCAACTTTTCGCATCAAGCGCCGCAGGGAAGTTTGCGCTCGACCTATTACAGCGACGCGGTATACCCACAACGCTACGCTTGACGGTCTTATAGAGACGAAATTGGGAGTTTTTTGCGGCGTTACTTGAAAAAAAACAAAAAGTGGTCTGCTGAATGTAAGTCCCGATGTTTCTCTCACGAACCGCGCCCCCTTGCGCGCGCGCTCAGTCGATTATAATAGGGATGGATAATGTCACGCGACTCGCAATTGGAGCTTGCGCGCTCCGGCGACTCATGGCGGTATACAGAAAGGTAATGAAAGAATGTTTCTCAAACGACTTGGTCTCGACGGCTTCATCAGCGCGCTTTTCCTCGCGATTTTAGCGGCGTGGCTCTATCCCGAACCTGGCGCGTACCAAGGTTCCTTTTCACTCTCCAAACTTTCGACGTTTTGCGTTTCGGTCATCTTTTTCTTTTACGGTCTGCGCCTTAATTGGACGAAGTTGCGCCAGGGTCTCTCGAACGTCAAGATGCACGCCGTCGTACTCCTAGCGAGCTTTGTCTTTTTTCCGACGCTCGTACTCGCCGTCATGACGCTTAGTGGTAAGACGCCGAGTCACGACGACGTCGCGGCTATGCAGTCGGTCGCGGTCGTTGTAAACGAGAATCGAGTCGAGCCGGTCGCGGAGGTAGAGGACGTCGCGCTCGACGTACCAAGCGACGCGCCCAGCGTAGGAGCTAAGAAGAGTCAGGAGCTTGGAATCTGGCTTGGAATCTTCTTCCTTGCGACGCTTCCGTCGACGGTCTCCTCGTCCGTTGTTATGACGAATATCGCCAAGGGGAACGTTCCTGCGGCTATCTTCGACGCGAGCGTCTCTAGTCTGCTAGGCGTTTTCATTACGCCGCTCTGGATGAATATTTTCATCGACGCGCAGTCGGGCGGTCGGGATCTTGGCGCCGTCTTGCTAACGCTCGTGGGTCAAGTAATCATCCCGCTCACACTAGGGGTCTTTCTTAACCGCTATTGGGGCGAGTTTGCTCGTCGCCATGAGAAGAAACTGGGTCGATTCGATCAGAGTTCGATCGTTCTCATCGTCTACGTCTCATTTTGCACGTCTTTTAAAGAGAAAATGTTCAGCGATCTCTCGGTCTCGTCGCTTGTGAAACTAGCGCTCGGTATGGCGGCGCTCTTTTTCGCCGTATACTTTGTGATCTATCTTGTCTGCAAGCTCTTGCGCTTCAATCGGGAAGACATGATCGCGACGCTATTCTGCGGCTCGAAGAAATCGCTCGTACACGGCGTCACAACGTCGCGCGCGATCGTTAGCGCGCCGCACCTGCTCGGCGTAATCATCCTACCTACGATGATCTATCACGCCATGCAACTCGTCTTTGTCAGCGCGCTCGCGCAATCTTTTGCGAAGAAGTACGAGGAACGCGAAGGACGCGCGCTCGATCGCGACGCAATGGAGTAGGCGCATAAAAAGACGCGGCGTACGAATTCGTTCGCACGCCGCGATCGTTTATTTCTTCTCTTCTAACGCCTTCTTCATCTGATCGAGCTCCTCGACCTTAAAGCGCGTCTCAACGATCGAGTGCTTATTCTCGTCGTCGCGGTATTTTATATAGGTCAGCGCGACAACAGTTCCGTCTTTGAGTACGGCAAGTCCCGGATAGCCGCAATCTCCACGCCATGGTTTCGCGTAGGAACGTAGCAATCTAACGCGATAATCTCCCGGCGCCGCGTTCTTAACGTCCTCGTAACTACCGACCCAACCGACGAAATCGCCGCGCGTCTCGCTACCGAGCGCTTGATCACGGAACGCGAAGAAGAGCCGGTCGTTCCCTACGTACGCGCCTATATGACGATCGCCGGTTAGCTCCCAACTCGTGTCCTGAGGCGGCGACCAGGTGGCGCCAGAATCGACGCTGAACGTCGTCATGCTGCGACCCTTGTGCTTATTCTCGCGCATAAGGCAACATATTTCTTTACCGTCCGGAGAGTAGAACGCGAACGGCTCGCACAAATCCTTACCGTCGACGCTCGCTATAACGCGCGGCTCCGACCACGTAAACCCGGCGTCGGTCGTTTCCGACATAACGACCTCCAGCTTGCCTGCCTGCGGAGGCTCCTCATTCAGGATCGTACCGTCCGCCGCCCGCCGATGATGATAAAACCCGAGGTAACAACCGTCCTGCACGCCCGGACGCTTCGGAATAATCGAGCTGAACGCCATGACGTTCGCAAAGCCGAGAGGCTCCTTCTCCTCCCACGTCTTACCGCCGTCGCCGCTGACAATGCGAGCCATCCAGGGCTGCGAGCTAAAGACCCAATGCCATACGGCGCCGTCGGCGGCTACGAGTCGGTAGACGCTCGGGCAGTTCGTGTGTTTCTGAAAGCTTTCCGGCGCTGCGGCGTCGATTCGTTTCCAGGTCGTTCCACCGTCGTCGCTAGTTGCGATCGGACCGGCATGCCCACCGTGCCCTATCGACCATACGAGAATAAGCGAATCGTCTGGATTCTTAACGAGATACGGATGTCCCTGATAAACGTCGGGCGTTCCCTGGGCGATCACAGTCTGACGCGCGATCTCTTGCGAGATATCGAGTTGCGGAACGGCGTTTTGCGCCAAAACGCGCGCAGTTGACACGACCAAGGCGACCAATGTCAGACTCAGAACAAAACGTGTCAAAGTCATTGCCTCCCCCTTTCATGCGGTATATCGGGCTGGACATAGATACGAACATGGCGTGTTGCGTCTAATTCCGGTCGCGACGCTTCTGATACTCGCGACTCGCATATCGCAAGGTCTCTCGCTCTTGCTCCGTAAGACTCGCTTCTCCGTGTTCGGAAATCTTCAGGAGTATCTGATCGACGGTCTTTTCGAGCTCCTTAAAGTCGCGCTCCGCCTTAGAATCGACGCTCGTCGAACGATGAAGCGTCGGCTGGGAGTCGGCGAAGGTGTACGTTGTGCGAACCGAGCTGCCGCGATTACCCGAACCTCTGCGTCGCTTGCCGACAAACATCTTCGACAAACGCAGTTTCGAGAAGAAGTAGATCGCCGCGAACGCCGCGCCTGAAAGGTGGACGTCGTGCGCTACGTTGTCCGCGCCGTGTTTCGTCATAAAGGCGTCGTAGAGGACAAACAGAACGCCGGCAAGCCAAGCGGGCATAGGAATAATAGCCCAGAGCCAAATCTGCGCGCGAGGATACGAGAATGCAAATAGAATCACAAGCGCTGTGATTGCTCCGGACGCGCCCAAGCATGCGGCGTCGGAACCTATATGCAGGACGGTCCAAACGAGCCCGGCAAAGACCGTCGACGCAAGGTAGAATAATAGAAACTCCAACTTGCCGTACTTGCGTTCGAGCGGAAATCCGAAGAAAAACAGAACCAGCATATTGCATATAATGTGCATGAGTCCGTACGGATCATGCGCGAAACCGTAGGTTAGCAGTCGATACCATTGCAATGGATTCGTCGCTACGTCGCCAGTAAGCGGCATAATCTGTGCGAAGAGCACGTGCCCGACGGCGGCGTCGGCTAGGTATAGCAAAACGTTCGCGATGATAATAGCGAGCGTCGGCGAAATATTTAAGTTCCAGCCGCCAGAATCGTCCTCGCGGTAATAATCTCTATCGTTTAATCCCATCGTTTTCCTTCTCGTGATCGTATCTGCGCGTCGCGCAACTCGTCGAGCGTCCTCGTGAACGCTAACTCTGGTTATTATACCGAACGCGCGCCAATCAACAAGATCGGGCGTCGACGCTTGAGCGTGCGAGGCTACTCGCGCAAGCTCTCGTCGGCGCGTTCAAGACAGACCGTAAGCACGGCGATATCCGCAGGGGTTATTCCCGGGATACGACTCGCTTGTCCTAGATTCGTCGGGCGAATCTTCTCCAATTTCTCCTTCGCTTCGGCGCGAAGATTAGCAAGAGAATAATACTTGAAATCAGCTGGTATTTTGCGCGAGTTCCAATGACGTTGTCGCGCTATTTCTAGCTCCTGACGCTCGACGTAACCTTGGTATTTCGCGTCAATCTCGACCTGCTCAGCCACTTCCAACTCGACGTCGGCAAGCTCCGGTAGAAGCGCGACAACTTGGGACCATTCGACTTCTGGACGGCGCAAAAATTTCAGAAGCGAGCCGTTCTCATTATGCGCGCGTTCCAGCGCTGCGGTCGTCTCGGCAATAGCGCGCTCTTTCTCCTGAAAGCGCGTCCAACGAGCGTCGTCAACTAAACCTAATCGACGTCCCATAGGCGTTAACCGCCTATCTGCATTGTCGTGCCGCAAAAGCAGTCGATATTCAGCGCGCGACGTGAACATACGATAAGGTTCGTCGACCCCGCGCGTTGTGAGATCGTCGAGCATAACCCCAATATACGCCTCCGAGCGCTCGGGAACCAACGGCGTCAGATCGGACGATAAAGAAACAGCCGCGTTCGCGCCCGCGACAAGACCTTGAGCGCCGGCCTCTTCGTAACCTGTCGTACCGTTGATCTGGCCTGCGAAAAACAGTCCTGAAACTCGCTTCGTTTCAAGCGTCGACCGCAACTGCTCAGGAGGCGCGTAATCGTACTCGATTGCATACGCGTAACGCATAATCTGAGCGTGTTCGAGACCCGATATCATGCGCACCATTGCGTCCTGTATCTCGCGCGGAAAACTCGTCGACAAACCGTTAATATAGACCTCGTTCGTGCGGCGACTTTCAGGCTCTAAAAAGAGCTGGTGCCGATCCTTATCGGAGAACCGGTCAATCTTCGTCTCAATCGACGGACAATACCGCGGACCGACCGAGTTAATCTGTCCGCTATACATCGGCGCAAGGGAAATATTATCGCGCAGGAATTTGTGCAACTCGGGGTTAGTGTACGTCGTCCAGCATGAAATCTGCTCGACGTCAAGCGCGCGATTCATAAAGGAAAATGGACGCGGATTCTCGTCCCCAGGCTGCTCGTCAAGTCCGGCATAGTCGATCGTACGACCGTTGAGTCGCGCAGGCGTACCCGTCTTAAAGCGGCGCAACTCAATTCCCAAACTCGCAATCGACTCGCTAATGCGCGTCGCCGGCGCCTCGCCCATTCTTCCGCCAGGAGATTGCAAGGTTCCAAAATGCAAGATTCCGCGCATAAACGTGCCGCAAGCGAGTACGACGGCTCGCGCGCGATAGATCGCGTCCGCCTCCACGCGCACGCCAACAACGCGCCAAACGTTTTCATAGCCGACCCCACGCTCGTCGACGCTAGCGTGCGCCGACTCCTCCGACCACGCTTGACCGCGCTCGACGAGTAACTCGACAACCTTCTCCTGACGCAACGCAAGATTAGGCGTCTCTTCGACTATTCGTTTGACTTCGTCCTGATAGAGCCGTTTATCCGCTTGCGCGCGCGGACCGCGCATCGCTGGACCTTTGCGCATATTGAGCATACGAAACTGAATACCGGTCGCGTCGATCGCGCGCGCCATAGCGCCGCCCAACGCGTCGATCTCGCGCACAAAATGTCCCTTTCCAACGCCTCCGATCGCGGGATTGCAACTCATCTGCGCAACCGTGTCAAGATTGCCGGTTAATAGCGCAGTCATCGCGCCCATCCGCGCCGCCGCCAGCGCCGCCTCCGTGCCGGCGTGTCCTGCGCCGACGACTACGACGTCAAACTCGTACTCTTCCATTGCCATATTGTTTCTTTCTAAATGAACCGACGCGCGCGTGATCTTAACAGCGTAAGGTCGCGCGCTATAAAAGGGCAAGCTTGACCATTTCACAATAGTCAAGCTTGCTGTTTTGTGCAAAATTCGCGCTCGCCGTATTAAAACATATTTGAAGGGACAGGCAACGCTTCATCTAAATGCGAACCCAGCATAACAGCCCACAGTTGCCCGGTACTCTGCTTGAGTACGACCAGCTCGCCGTCAATCTCTTCGACGGTCGCGGTAAAAGGTCCGACTCTCAATTCGTCGCCGACCTTAAGTGAAATCTTTCGTCCTTCCCCTTCTAGGAACCACAAAGAAGACTTTGAAACGACGCCGTTTTCATCGGTAATTTCGGGCGTGCCAGTCAGTAGCGTCAGCGCGGCGGGATCGATACCAGAGCGCACGGCGCGGAAGATATCGCGCGCCCCATAAGGCGCGTACGCCGCAAAAGGTCGCGAAGCAAGTTGAAGCGGCGCTTCGGTTGATATCGGCAACTGGTCGCGCAACGGGTACGGCTGATTCGGATTCTCGCGATACAGAATCGTTAGTCCTTGAATCCGTAACGTTACCAGCAACATATCCGTGCCGTCTTGCGGCGATATATTGAGCGCCGTAATCCGATGTAGAAATGAGGTCCAATAAAACTCGTACAAGAATTGCGTCAGATCAATGAGCTCGCATTCCGCTTGCACGCGAAATGTGCGCGTCGCTAGCATACGGTTGGCGGACGTGTTCATCTTGTCGATCTTAACGTTCGTCATATTACAAAATTCCGTCATTTGAGTAAGCCACATCTCATACTGCAGATTGGCTCTTTCGTCAATGAGCGGAAAAGACCGCGTGTAAAGCGGACTTAATTGCGTTGAAACCGAACGCATTCTCTCCGTCGCGCTTTTGCCATTGGCGATGTTCGTCTCAATCTTAACGCGTTCCTCAGCGAGCGCCGCGCGCGGCTTAACATATGAATTCTTGTAATACAAGTACCCGCCAAACGCAAACCCAACGCTAATCACAATGAGTAGAATAAGCGATTTTATCCAGGCGTTCATCGTTAAGCCCTTTCCAAAGTAACAAGATTCAAGAGTCCGTTGATCGCAGCAGACTGCGCAGGCGCAGGCGCAGGTTCCGCAGGAGCGGGCGCGGGCTCTGGCGTCGGCGCAGGCGCTGGTTCCGCAGGAGCGGGCGCGGGCTCAGACGTCGGCGCAGGCGCGGGTTCCGCAGGAGCGGACGCGGGCTCAGACGTCGGCGCAGGCGCGGGTTCCGCAGGAGCGGGCGCGGGCTCAGACGTCGGCGCAGGCGCGGGTTCCGCAGGAGC
>ONJR01000197.1 GCA_900318195.1 uncultured Planctomycetota bacterium | reverse complement strand
GGGTTGTCGTCGAGTTTAGAAAGGTCGATTTTACCGTCTGCCGTGCGCGCGGAAGCGAAGAAATCCGGCATTTGTCCGCCAGGTCCGCCGAAACCGCCGCGACCGCCGCCAAAACCGCCTGGTCCCATCGCTTCACGTTGTTTATCCTGAAACGCTCGTAGCTCTTCTTCATTTAGTGTACCGTCTTTATTTGCGTCGGATTCTTTGAGCAACTTAACGTATTCCGCCCGGAATTTCGCAATATCGATCTTACCGTCTTCTGTCCGTGCCAACGACGCAACTTGGCGCTGCGCCATGACAATGGACGACGCGCGCATTGCGTTAGGGTCAAAACCTCCGCGACCGCCGCCAAAGCCGCCGAAGCCAGGTCCGCCGCCAAAGCCGGAGAACTCGCGCCATTCTTCATTCGTGAGGAAACCGTCGGAATCTGCGTCCGCTTCCTTGAGCGCAGCTTCCAGCGCCGACTCCAATTTCGCAATATCTACGTTGCCTTCTTCTGAGGTCGCGTCGCGAACAACCTTCATAAAACCGCGAGGTTCCGGCATTTGCATACCTTCGCCGCGTCGACCTTCGCCGCCCTGCGGTCCGCGTTGACCACGTTGACCGGCGTTGCCGCCGCGACCGGGCTGCGCGCGATCTTGCCCCCTAACGACTAACGCGTCCTGAATCATCGCGTTCGTCGACGCGTTTCGCGCGTCGTTGCCTTGCGCGCGCTGACCGCCGGGACGACCCTGACCGCCGCGACCTTGACCGTCTGGACGACCGCCGCCGTTCAGACCTTGTGGACGCGTCGATTCCTGCAACTGCGTAAGCTCCTCTTGTGTCAGCTTACCGTCGCCGTCCTTGTCTGCCGCTTTAACAGCCTTCATGAATTCGCTCTTGAAGGTCTCGACTTTGACTTTCTCGCCGTCGAGAGCCTTTGTGCGCGCCTGATTTTGTACGCCAAAGAGCGCAAACCCGCCAAATTGCGGCGCCCCGGGTCGACCGGGAGCGCTCGGAGCGCTCGGCGTTCCTTGAGCGTCGCGGGAAGTCGCGGCAGACTCGGAGGTCGTAGAGGTTGTCGAAGGCGCGGGCGAGTCGCTACGTGCGCGCGTGCGCTGCGCGCTACGCTGTTGACCGTAAGAAAGCGTCGAAAGAGTTACGGTAAGTCCAAGGATCGACGCTATGATTAAAAGCTTCTTCATATTCGTTCCGCTTGGGTTGAAGGACTACGGTTACATTTTAAAACCACAATTGTCGACGCGAACGCGCCTCCTTTAATCAGCGCGCCAACTCGAACGAGCGACCTCGTTGTCTCGCATTATGCGAAGTTGAACGCGCTAGCTTATGGTTATACCGAACTTTCGCGTTAAAGTTTCTCACAAAATATTTTTTTATCAACGAGATTGCGAGAAAAAAAATAGCTCATTCTCTTCTGAGCAAAGATTCGGACTTACAAGCGAGGCAACAACGCGCTTTACAGAATTCAAAATCGACAACGTCCGGCTTTTACCGAGTTTCGCCGTGAAACAAGCGCTAAACTACCCCGCTTGACTTAATTGACATATCTCTTAAAATCGACCTAGAAGCGTTCAATCGAATCCCATTTTATGCGAGCGAACATATTTTAGTGGCGCGCGCGGCTAAAAAGGTCGATTAGGGTTAAGCGCTATGACATAGTCCCGAGGCGCCGATCATTCAACCGTCGCGCGCCGTTACAGAGTCCGTCTGAGCGTCGTTCCGCTTATAGCGCGCCTGGAACGAAATAATAAGATGGGCGACGAGTACAATACGCGTTAAGGATATGAGCAAAAGAGAAGTCGTTATTACGGGGTTGGGCGTCTTGAGTCCTATTGGAATAACGCCCGAAACATACTGGGAATCCCTTATCGCCGGTAAAAGCGGCGTGAGCTTTCTAAGTTCCGTTCAAACCAACTTGGATCGTCGACCGATCGGTAGCGAAGTTCCGGACTTTCGACCGAAGGATTACGTTAAGCCGAAAAAGAACATTAAGGTTATGAGTCGCGACATTCAGTTGGGCGTCGTCTCGTCCCTGATCGCCTGCCAAAACGCGGCGCTTGAACTCGAAGGCGAGAATCGATCCGTCGATCCCGAGAGGATTGGCAGCGTCTTTGGATGCGACCTCATTGGACTCGAACTCGAGCTTCTCAAGGACGCGTTCAAAGAGTGCGTTACCCAAGACGGACGCTTTGAATTCGACAAGTGGGGCGCCTCCGCCATGAAGAACGTCATGCCGCTGTGGATGCTCAAATACCTACCGAACATGGTCGCGAGCCACATCGCCATCGCGCTCGACGCAAGGGGACCGAACAATACGACCACGCTCGACAGAGGCTCGAGTCTTGCCGCTTTTATGGAAGGGTGCCGCATAATCGAGCGTGGGAGCGCCGACGTCATGATCGTGGGAGGCGCCGGCAATAAGATCAATCCGACCGTGCTCGCGCGCGGAGGCGCCTATTCGCTCGCGCCATGGTCGGAAACGCCGGAAGACGATCCGCGACCATTCGACCGCGATCGACGCGGCGTCGTTGTCGGAGAGGGAGCGGCGACCTTTGTATTGGAAGCTGAAGAGTTCGCGATAGCGCGTGGCGCCAAGCCGCTCGCGCGCGTAAGGAGCTTTGCCGAAGCGCTGGAGCCGACTGCGACCTTTGGAATACGACAGGGCGCGGCTGAAAATGCTATTAAACTCGCGTTGCAGCGCGCCGAACTTCAACCGTCCGATCTGGGGCATGTCAACGCAAGCTCGATGGGCGTTAAAGACGATGAAATCGAGGCGCAAGCGATTGCTGCGACTCTAGGAGACGCGCCGGTCTTTACGGCGACGGGACACTATGGCAATCTCGGCAGCGGCGCGGGCGCAGTTGAGCTCGTCGCGTCGGTTCTCGCATTGCAACACGGTCAGACCCCGGCGACGCGAAACTGCATAAACGTCGCGCCGGAATGCCCGGTAAACGTCGTTACCGGCGTGCCGCGCGAGTTGCAAAAGCGCGCTATTATGAAGCTTAGTCACGCAAATACGGGACGATCGTTCGCGCTTGTACTCGAAAAGTACTAACGTTGAACGCTGAATCGGCGACGAAGAGAGCTTGTACGAGCAGAACAATATTGACGACAGAAAGATTCTATTACTATGGGCGTTGCAAAAGTAGCGATCATCGGCAGACCGAACGTCGGAAAATCTAGTATTTTCAACTGGCTGATCGGCGAGCGCGTCTCGATCGTCGACTCCGTTGCCGGCGTTACGCGCGATCGCGTTTCGTTCCTACTCGATATCGGAATGGACGGCGTTGACGAGCAATACCTAGCGCCGCAACTACTCGACGAAAATCAAGAGCAAGTCGAGCCAGACGACGACGCGACTGGGAACGCCGAAGACGAAAACGACCTGGAACAGCAAGACAAAGACGACAACGCGCAAGAGACGGAACAAGCTCGACCTGTCATTTCGGCGCGATACATCGAACTGACGGACTCCGGAGGGATTGGAATCGTCGATAAAGACGATCTTTCCGAGGACGTCGAAATGCAGATTCAGTTCGCAATCGACGCCGCCGACCTTATTCTTTTCGTCGTCGACGCGCGCGACGGACTTGCGCCGCTCGACCAGTACGTTGCGGAACGGTTGCGTAAGCTCAAGATTCCTATTTTACTCGTCGCTAATAAGTGCGACGGCGAAGCTCAAGAGCACGACGCGCGCGAATTCCATAAATTCGGCTGGGACGTAGCGCTCGTGAGCGCCAAGCAAAAGCGCGGTCGCGTTGCACTAATGGAAGCGATTGAAAAGGCGTTGCCGATCGAGGCGTTCTTTGACGATCCCAACGCGACGCCAGCGGATGCTGAAATGAAAATCGCAATCGTAGGAAGGCGCAACGTCGGCAAGAGTACGTTTGTCAACACGCTTGCACAAGAGGAGCGCGTTATTGCCAGTCCGATACCGGGCACAACGCGCGACTGTATAGACGTGCGATTCCAAATGAACGGCAAATCGTTTATTGCGATCGACACGCCGGGCTTCATGCGCAAGAAGAGTCTCGATTCCGATCTCGATTTCTACGCTTTAACGCGCGCAGAACGTAGTATTCGTATGGCGGACGTCGTTTTCATGTTCTTTGACTCGTCCCAACAAATAGCCAAGATGGACAAGCAACTTGTTTCGCTCATAGAGTCCTATAACAAGCCGTGCATTTTCGTCGTGAATAAATGGGACAAAATGGCGCGCTATAAGATGCCGACGAGTCGTTGGGCGGATTATCTGCGCGAGACCTTCGCAACGATGTGGCATGTTCCGATCGCGTTCATTACCGGAATGTCCGGCAAGAACGTACAGAAATTGTTGCAACACGCTCAGGCGCTCTTTAAACAGAGCAAGATGCGCATTCCAACTAACCAGCTCAATCGACTGGTCGCCGCCGCGCTCAACCACACGCCGCCGCCACTATTCCATTATCGCAAGCCGAAAATTTACTACGCGACCCAAATTTCTGTCGCGCCGCCGACTATCGTCATGTTCTGTAATATGCCGGACGCGTTTTCTCCTAGTTACAGACGGTTCCTGCTCAACGTCATTAGGGACGAGCTACCAATAGGCGAAGTTCCAATTAGAGTATGGTACCGCAGACGGGAATCGGACGATCTCGCCGACGACGTCGATCGACAGCGGATTACATGATTCAAGGCTTGCTCCCGGGGCGCTTCGCGCGTTCCGGGAGCTTTTTTACGCTATGCGGCGCCGAGGACGCCGAACAGAAGATCGACCGTGAAATTATCATAAAAATCGCGCGCTAAAAGGAACTATTGCAAGCGTTCAAACGTCCAAACGTTCACTTGTCGCGCAACCGCGCAGTAATTCCGCGAACCATGCGGGAATAGCTAAAAGAGTAACATAAAGAACGTAAAAGGAACGCTGATTATGCCACATTCGAACTACGGCATGCTGTTTGACCCCCCAAGCGGCGAAGTCTTCGTTCCGCCTATTGGAAACGAAGAAGAATTTAACCAAGACTCAGCCGAGTACGAACTCCAAGAGGAATGGCAGAGGCGGTGGAACCGCGAAAAATATGCGCAAGATTCTACTACGTCGACGAAGCGCAGCGACGGGAATTACGGAACTCGCGCTAGTGCGCAGATTGCTGACGAAAAAGACTACGACGCCCAACGCGAAAGGAAAATAAAGAGACATTATCTGAAGGAGACTTTTAAGAACCAGGGGCTCTCTATCGCTTATTGCGCGAAGAAAATGGGAATATCCGTCGAAGAAGCTATTCGACAGATGGATCCGGAATATAATCTCTCGCTACGGCAAATGTTTGCATGGAGCGAAGCGCTAGACGTGCCGCTACCGGAATTATTGCCTTTCGACTCGAGAACTTCCGATCCCATTCGCAATCGCGGACTACTACTGAGAATCGTCAAAACGGCGAGAACAATACAAAATCTCAGTAAGAACACGCCCGTGCAGTATGCTGCGCAAACGCTAGTCGACCAACTCATCGAGCTCATTCCCGAGTATGCGAACGTCGAACCATGGCCGACCGTCGGCAAAAGTCGCGCCGCTAAGAGCGAGGGGGTTGCCGCAAGACCAATCGACTCCGATCTTTCGCGGTTCATTGAGGAAAACAGATAGCCAATTGACAAGCGCCGCTGTGCATAACGGCGCGAGCAACGCACGGCGGTAAGAGCGCGCGTCGGACGATACGCGCGCAAAAATCATAACTCGCAAACGACGCGCGCGAACGAGATATTACCACCGCACGAATCATATGTCAGACGTACTAACACAAGACGAATACGTAGAACAGGAGTTCTTTTTCCGTTCCTTTCAGGAACGGCTAAACGACGGATACGCAACGCAGGAGATACTCGCCGGAATGAGTTCGGAACTACTCAACGCCACGAAGTTGCCTCTTGCCGTTTCCGTACTGCTTACCGAAGTAAAACTATCGGGCAATATGCACCCGGCAATGGAACGAATGGCGCACTATTTCACGCCGTTTCAGATTTTCATTGTTAAGGAAGCGGAACGCGAGGAGGGACGATTCGACTTCAAGATCGCGTTGCAGATATTACAGCGCGACGCGAAATATCGCGCGGAAGGCGCTTCGCCTCAGGGAGTTTTTTTCTACCAGTTCGAGACGCTTAGTCGCAATCGTTTGGGATTCGACTACGGACTCGCCGCTATCTCGGAAGATCCTATTTTCAACGAAGATTGGAGGTATTGGATTAACGTCGTTTTAAGGCGACAGGTCGGCTTTATCGACCTGGGTCGCCTTGTTTTCGTTAGGAGCGCGCTATATCGTTTGCGCGAGGGGGAGGAAGCGAAGCCGGTTCTATTCGGCGAACGCGAGGGTAAAATAGCGAAAGCGTCGCAAGGACGCGATCCGCTCTTCTTCTTTTCAGCATTATGTCGGCATCTCGGATATCCCAGCGTGCCGCGCCAGCGACGCGTTAACGAGCGATCGTCCCCTGAAATCGAGGAATTGCGTCGTAAAATCGACCTACTGGAGAACCGCGTGCAACTCTTACAAGACGAACTCAAAGGCGGAATCAACCTTGAAAAATTCTACGTCAAAAAAGACGCGTAGCGCGCGGTCTGTTACTATATGACAACAAGTTACCAATGACGATCGATAACCTGTTTTATCTTAGAACTTACAACTTTGTTTAACACAGTGTTCTTTTGAGCGGTTAGATCAAGTTTTGACATATTTCAAAGATATCGATAAAACAATGCGGATTTTAGCCGATCTCTATTGACAAAACCGCGAACTAAAATACAATCACTAAAAGAGTTGAAATATTGTGGATAGCGCATTTTGCGCATACGACAACAAAAAGGATACTATAGAATGACAAAGCGTGATATTGTTCGGTTGGTTTCAACCAAAACGGATCTTTCGCAACAGCTCGTGAAGGAGATCGTGCAGGAGACCTTCGAGTCTATTATCGAAGTCTTGGCGCAAGAGGGACGAATTGAACTTCGCAACTTCGGCGTCTTTAAGGTGCGGTCTCGCATTGGAAGAAGCGCGCGCAATCCCAGAACGGGAATCGAAGTCTGGGTACCCGAACACGACACCGTAACCTTCAAGCCTGGTAAGCTAATGGTCGCAAAGGTGCAACGCGAACGCAAAAAGAAGATTGCGCGTAAGAAGGTTGTAAAAATTAAAGCCTCTGACTCGCAAACAGCGTCTAATAGCTCGCTTAGCGCAAAGCCTGTCAAGAAGGCGATCAAGAGAAAGTAGCCGCGGTGCGTTCGCAGTGATACGCTTTGATTCAAGTACAAAACGTTGTGCTTTCACAGAAAGGCGCGACGTTTTTTTATTGCATCGCTACGACCGGTACAAACGAGACGGACTATAGCAATTGAATATGGGGATACGCGCTCTGACAAGACAGACGCTCGCCCCCAAGGAACACTGCACTGAAGAGTGAGACAACCTCATGCAGCGTCGCGATAAGCGCGCAACACGCTTGTGCGACGCAAGCAGAGTATGCAAGTAAACGGCTTATATGCGACGTACGCGAACGATTACCAAACGCCGGAGACAAGAGCGCTTACTTCGTTGACTTGGCGGCGATAGAAAAGAGCCGCGCAAGTATAAAAAGTTTCTCCGGCGCAAACTATCAAAGCGACAGCAACGTCGGAGAAGCCTGCGAGGATCTAAAGATCTGTTGAAAAACAAAACCACAGAGTTGAAAGTTATGTGGCACGACCTCAAAGATACTCTCACGCAGTGAGCGATATTGGACTCGAACCAATGACCTCCAGCTTGTCGAGCTGGCGTTCTAACCAAACTGAACTAATCGCTCATGAAACGCAAACGGCGCGCTCGCGCACGCCGTCGCAAAAGTGAGCGATATTGGACTCGAACCAAT
>ONJR01000110.1 GCA_900318195.1 uncultured Planctomycetota bacterium | reverse complement strand
TCAGTAGAATTCCACTTGCGTATGGCAATCGCGCGCAGCCTCCAAGAGTATCGATTTACTCCAATAGCCCGCGTCTCTGGTTCTTATTCCAGCACAACCTTCAAAAGCTCTAGGTTCAATTCTAGCGTCGACGTTTGGAAGCTCAAAGACGAGCGACTTACAACCTTCAAACGCGCCGAATTCGATTATGTCGATTTTGGAGTGCGTTGTAATATTACGTAACGACTTACAACCGAAGAACGAGTCCGCTGGGATCGATTTCTCGAGACCTATTTCAACGTCCGTGAGTAAATGACACTCGAAAAATACGGTGGCGCCGGTGAGATTGGCAAAGGGAATAGCGACTGCTTCTAAGTGCGAACAATACGAGAAAACATCGTCGCCTAGCGTTTCGACGCTCTCTAGAATAACAATCTCGATCTCGTCAATTCCAGCGAACGCGCAGTCGCAGACTTCAGAAACAGAGCTCGGTAAACTACATAGCGACTGACCGCTCGGCGCGCACACAAGACTCGTTCGCGCCTTATTCAAAATCATATCGCCGAAATCGCAATAGTTTTCGTTATCCTTCGAGACTTCCAGACCATAGGCGATTCCCGTAAAGGCGCCGCCGCCAATTTCAACTACTGACGCTGGAATATATACGTTCGCTAATCGACGACAACCCAAAAAGGCGCCGGCGCCAATACGAGTTAGGTTATCATTGAGCCGCAAAATCATCAGCGAACTCGCTCCGTAGAACGCGAGGCTTCCGATAGATTGCAACGTACTTGGCGCAGTAACTTCAGCGAGCGCGCTACAATCTCGGAACGCGTCGTCGCTGATGACTCTGAGACCTTCGTTAAACTCAACGCGCGACAAGGAAGCGCACGAAAAAAAGCTTCTATATCCGATGGATTCGAGTAGCGAAGGCGTCTTGACGCTTTGTAAAGACGAACAGTTCGCGAACGTTTCATCTTGGATTATCGTCAAATTATCAGGCAACTTAACGCTCGTCAAGCCCGCGCAACCTTTAAACGCCTGCGCGCCTATCATCGTAACGTCGTCTGGAAGCGATGCGCGTTCTAAAGACGAACAATTCTCGAACGCGCTCTCGCGGATTTCCGTAAGATTGCTAGGAAACTCAAACTGACGTAGCGACCCGCAATTCTTAAATGCGTTGGCTCCTATCGAGGAAACGCTTGAAGGAACGCGCGCCTCGGTCAGATTAACGCACTCTTCAAACGCTGAACTTTCTATACGTCGAACAGAATCGGGAAGCTCGATTCGGTGAAGTTCAGATTGACCGTAAAAAGCATGGCTAAAAATTATTTCAGGTCGACGTGAAAAATGATATTCAGTATGGTCGCCTAGACATGAAACAATATTGCCGAACTCGTCATAGATCAGGTCGTCCTCCATTTCATAGCGTTTCCTGACGCCAAAACGAATCAAACGACCTGTAAAACCTGAAAACGCTCCTCCGCCGATACAAGCATAAGGCTTCACCGTTACCTCGGCAAGCGAACGACAGCCCGCGAAACAAGCGACCCCGACTTGTTGGAGAAAAGGGTAATGTTCAACTGACTCTAACGACGCGCAACCAAGAAAGAGCCCGTCGGGTAGTCGACTGATTCCTTCGTGTAAGATCACACGTTTCAGGTTCGCGCAGTTGCTGAAAGCGTGGTTCCCGATTTTCACAACCGAGGAGGGAACAACAATCTCTTCGAGCGTATTCGAGCCCGCGAACGCGTACGGCTCGATTTCTTCCACCAAGTCTGGAATAACGAACTGCTTCGCATTGCCAAAATATGAAAAGAGTTTCGAATACATGAACGAAAACGTCGTGCCGTCCCAGACGCTAATGCTACATCTGGCGCCTGATACATGACCTTCTTCTTTCATATTGACAAACGCGCCGCCGCCAATTTCATTAATCGTGCTTCCCAGGCGCACGCTCTCTAGATTGGGACAGTTAGCAAACGCGCCAACGCCTATCGATCTGACGCCGTCTCCAATCTCAACCCTTCTCAAACTCTTCCAGTTGGCGCAGAAGTTGTCTTTAAGTCTGGTTACGGGCGCGCCTAAAAAGACGCTGGGTATCTTCAGGACGCCGTCGGGACAATCCCTTATAAAAGTTTCTTCATCACAACTTCGAAGTTGCAAGCCGTCTTCGTAACTTCCGTCCATCCAGAAAATGCGAGCATTATACAAATGACGTCCTCCTTTTTTCCGTCTGCGTTAAAGGAATCGTTTCAAAGCGCCCAGGCGCCGTTAAGATCGCCTTGCGTCGTCGCCTCACCGTAGCGCGCCTAATTGCCGCGCCGCTCGCTATACAGAGTGGGCTACGTTATATTATCCGTCTTTCCGAGGTTTTTTCGCCTGAAAAACTCTTCAATACTAACGACGGAAACGATTCCCTGACTATCGTGACCTCGGCACAAGAAGGAGTCTATGCCAAAAGAAACCAAACGCAAGTCCAAATCAAACTTTTTTGGCGCCGGCGCTTCTCCTCGCGCGCGACAAAGGATTGCGAGACGCCAAACGCCTGAGAAGAATCCAGGCGCAAGCGAGCGCAAAGAAGCTCGTAAAGACCGCGCTAGGCGATATCGGCGCGCGACTAGGCGGCTCTTCTGGTTCCACGCGCGTTATACGACCGATCACGACAGGAGAACTCGTCCAAGCGCCCGTCTTAACGCGAGAATCGAACTCGTCCTGAACGTCGGTTCGCATTTCGCCGTCTCGATACGCCCACGTTTTATAGAAAAAACCGGAAATTTCAACTTCACGACGATACTCGCGACCGCCGCCTGGCGTCAAACTATCTGGCAGATCCGCGACGCAGACCGTAATCGGACGACCCTGAGACTCGTTCGTAAAGACGTAAAGTTGATAATAGCGCTCCAGACCCGTCTCCGCGCGCGCGTCGGCGTCCGTAATCACGACAAGATTCACACGGCGCGCCCAGCCGCGAAGTGAAACGCGCGACCCTTGATTACGCTCCGGACGATTGAAGAGCGAAACGACGTCCGTCCCGCGACCGCCGAACGAAGACGAACGACGCGTCGCAGATAAAGACTGATAAAACGCCGAACGCTCCTCCGACGTCCAGCGCAGCGCGCGCGCTATCGCGCGTTTACTCGCTACGTCCTGAGCCGCGTCGAGCGCCGTCGGCGCGTAGACCGGAACCGAGGCGAACGCGTTTAAATCGACCCCCAAACGTGCAAGCGGCGCGTCCTCGGGGTACCAGCCCAACTTCGCCGCGAGCGCGCAACGACACGCGCCGCCTGACGATTCTTCACGTCCGAAACCGAGCCCCACCCCGCCGACGCGTTCGCCGATTCCAAGCGTCTCCGAACGCTCGGCACGCCTCGCGGCGTCGAAAAATCCGACCGGCGCGCGAAAACTAGGGAGCGCGCTAGAATACACCGCGAGCGTGTCGCCCTCCGACGTCGCAAGCTCGAGACGATAGACACTCGCAACGCCCGAACGCGAACGTTCCTCGTCTGTTAGCGCAACGGACTCGATCGACTGGACCCGACCCAGAAAATAATGCGCGGCGCCCGTCGAACGATCGGCAACGCCGCCGGTAGCGACGTAATCAACCAGCGTGCAAGCGCGCAAACTTGGCTCGCGTTCCGCCAAGACGCTCGTCGTTACCGCGCGCGAGAAACGACCCAACGCGCGAAGCGCGAACGCGCGACGCTGAGACGAAGCAACCTCTTCCGCGTCCAAGCGCGGACGAACTTCATGCGATTCGGTCTCCGCGCGCCACTCCGCGACAGCGCCGCCAACAAGCGACGCCCAGAACTCGTCCCCGACTGGCTCCGACGAACTCGCGACGTTGCACACGCTCGCAAGCGCGCAAAGCAATACGATCGGAGGAAAACGGTCGCTCGTCTCGAGCGCTCGGTCAGTCGCGGCGCGCGACGCCAACTTGCGTGCGCGTCGACGGCGAAGAAAGTTGCGCGCCGCGAGCCAAATGAGAACGAGTCCGAGAACGCGCGCGGGCTTCGGCTTCAGGAACTCGCGCCAGATCGGAGACGGCGAATCGGCTGAGTCGTTCGCGCTCGTATCGCTACCGCCCTCGACCGTAAAATCGAGCGCGACGAGAGTCGGCGCCGTATAAAGATCGTCCCCTGCGTCGTACGCCGTCGAACGATAGTAAATCGCGCGCGTCGTTATCGTTTCGCGACGGTATTCGACGTCCCGAGGGTAAGGAGTCGCGTTCTCGAGCTTCGCGTCGCACTGGAACCCCTGAGGCGCGCGACGCGAGAGAATGCGGATCGGGTCGCGCTCCGAATCGGACAAGAGCGCCCAAAGCTCGTAATATTCGCGTCCGTCCGGCGCGATACGACGCGCGGCGCGCAGGAGGCGACCGGAGACGCGTAATAACTTACCGCGATAGCGCGCGCCCTGACGACGCAGTTGAAAGTCGACCGCGTCGGCGTACGGCGTTTGACTCGAGCCCTCTTCTTCCAGTTCGCGCCAGATTCGTTCGAGATTGGCGCCGTCGCGAGAATAGAGTAGCGGATACCCGTCGGCGACTTCAGTGGCGTCCTCCGCGCCGAACGCAACGACCGACGCCGCTAGCCAAACGAGCGCGATTGCAAGCGCAACCTTTTTGTGGAAACTTCGATTGATTTTCATTGGGGTTTCGTGTATGATAAGGTGAAGTCGAGCTACTCGATGGAACTGGATTTACTCGTCGAGGCGTTCGACCGTCGCGGCGAACGTCGATTTACACTACGCAACGCCATAACGATGCAACGATCTAGCCTTCCGCCAGACGCGACCAAGCGCGCCTACTACGTATTATACGCTACGAATCGAAACTACGCCAGAATCTTCGCGATACTTTTACTCCTTTTTCTCGTCGCGACCTGCGCAAACCCAGCGCACGCCGCAGAGGATTGGAACGCGTTCCTCGACGCGCTAAAAGCGAGAGGATACGACGACGTCGCGCTCGTATACTTAAAGACGCTACAGGAGAAAGGGGAAGCCCCGCCAGAATTAAACGACGAGCTAGACTACGCCGTAGGAGCCGCAGCTTTTGAAGAAGCCCTAAAAGCGACGCCAAATAAACGCGACGCGCTCGTGGGACAAGCGCGAGACGCGTTTGAAAAATATCTGCAAAACGCGCCCGATGGCAATAAAGCGCTCGAAGCGAACGCTGGGCTCGGACGAATACTCCTCGAGCAGGCGGATCGCATTATGACGCAATCTGGCAAACTCGACGAACAAGCGCGCGACGCCGCGAGATTGCAGGCGCGCACGCTCTACGCCGACGCCAATTCGAGGCTGCTAAACGCGCTCAAATTGTCCCAAACGCGCGCGCGAAATCTACAAAACGATCCGACTGCGAACCCGAACGAACTACGCGCCGCGCAAGCGCAATTCCTCGACCTCACGATTCGACTTGCGACCGCCGAAGCGCAACTAGCGCGATCATACCCGCTGGGTAGCGACGACTACGTTAAACGGCTAGAGAAAGCGGAGACGCGATTTAAAGAAATCTTCGAAAAGTACCAGCAGTATACGGGCGCGTTCAAAGCGCGATTCAGCGAGGCGGAGATTCTCCATGAACTCGGTCGCGACGACGAGGCGCTCGGCATTCTCTCGGAACTCGCCGTACTGCCCTTCGAAGAGCAATTCTACGCGCTCAAGACGCGATCGCTACTACTCTTCGCGGAAATTGCCGTCGACAAGAATGACCCTGCGCTATTAATGTCGCTACTACAGAAGTTCGAGCAGTGGTCGAACGGCGAGAAATTGCCAAAATCGGTTACAAGCAGCGCCGAAGGACGAAGAATTTACCTGCTCGCAGGACGCGCCGTCGTCGCGCTCGAAACGCTACGGCGCGAAAATGTCAACGTCTACAACGCAGCCGGTAAAAAAACGTTCGTCGAGACTGACGATCCGATCTACAAACTACTCAATTCAACGCGCAAAAAGACGGGCTCGAACCAGATCGTTCAGTACGCGGTCAAAACGCTAAGCGTCGTCGCCGCAGGACGAAGCGCCGACGCGCTGGAAGCGCAGAAAATTCTGCAGACGGATCCGATTTTTGCCGACGTCGACCTGCAAAAATCTTCCTACGTACAAAAAGCCGAGACCTTTAAAGACGCCGCCGATATCGCGACGCGGGAAGCGGCAAACTACTCGCAAGCGCGGCAGAACGCTAACAACGCCGCGCCAGAAGTCGCGCAGGAAGCTAAACGCGAAGAAGAACAAGCGCTCGCCGACGCTATAGACGCCTTCAATACCGCGTTCGATATGAGCGCGAGAGAGTTTCGACCCGACAGAAAGGGAAAACTCGACCCCGACGCCGTCGCCAACGCCAAGGAAGAACTCAATAAGTTGCGCATGAAATACGCCGCTATTACCATCGCGTGCGAGCGCTACGAAGAAGCGTTCGTCGTCGCCGATCGGCTGGCGCGCGACGAAAACTTTGCAGACGCTGGTCAAGCGGCGGTAATTGCGTTTCGCGCGTTGCAAGCGAGCGCGGCCGCCGCGCGCGCGCGCGAAAACGAAGCCGACGCGAACGCGTTGGACCAACGCGTAAAAGCGTATTCCGAGTTCATGGCGGCGCGCTGGGAATCGGACGAGAATTCGCTCGTCGGACAGGAAGCGGCGTACGCGCAGTTGGACGCCGCGATCGACGAAGGAGAGTTCGAGACCGCGCGCGCCGCGCTGGAAAAGATCGCGCCCGAGACGCCGAGACGCGCGAACGCGGAACTTAAACTAGGGCAAGCGTTATGGTCGAGCTGGAACGAGCAACGGGACGCGACTACAGACGACGACGAGCCGGACGCCGAGACGAACGCGAAGCTAGCCGCGCTACTCGACGACGCGCAACGCTATCTCCTCGCGGGGCTCGAACGCAAAGTGAAAGCGGGCGCCGACGCCGATGACGCCGTCGCTATTTTCGCAACCTACCTGCTCGCGCAGACCTTCGTCGAAAAGGACGACTTCGCTAACGCCGAAAAATGGTTGACGCACCCGACGATCGGCGCCGTTAAAGTCTGCGAACGCGCGCGTAATTCGGAAGAAGAACTACCGCGCTCGCTCGCGTTCGTCAACGATTCCTTCCAAATGGCGGCGCTCGCGTTGCAATTGCGACTGCTTACGACCGACGTTTCACGACTCGACCAGGCGGAAGCGGTCATGGCGCAACTCGACGCGATCGCGGAACGCTCGCCGGAAAACGCCACGAAATTAACGTCCGTCTACCTCGCGATCGGCAAGCGGTTCGAGGAGCGATTACGCGCGTTGCGCGACAACGCGAACGACGAGAAGCGCGAGGAACTACAAAAGGCGGCGAACGGATTCGAAATCTTCCTCGACGAAGCCTCCAAGCGATTAGGCGAGAATAACAGCTACGCCGCGCAACGATGGATCGCAGATTCATACCTCGCGCTAGGGAGAGGACTCGCCGATCCTAAGAGCAAGCCGTCCGCAGACGCGATCAAGTACCTCGATAAAGCGCGCGATACTTACATGAACGTCGCCAAACGTTGTCAATCGCAACCGGACTTTGCTCCGAGCGCGACCGCCTTGACGAGCGCGCTTCTAGGAGCGTGCGAAGCCGATCGCCACGCGCAACGGTTCGATCGCGCATACAAGGGATTACAGGCTATTCTGGCAAAGGCGCAAGACAATATCGACGTGCAACGAGAAGCCGCGCTACTACTACACGCATGGGGAGCGCGCGACCCGAAGAATTATGTCAAAGCGATCGCAGGCGACCTAGCGCAAAAAGGCGGCAAGAAACTCGTATGGGGATGGAACGGTATCATTAAACGACTCGCCCCTGCGTTAGAAAAGGGCGAGCGCTATAAAGAACTATACTTCGAAGCGTATCGCGGTAAGACGCGATCGCGCTTCCTATACGTTCGATCGATCAAAGACGTCGAGGAACGCAAACGTCAGGCGCAGAGCGCGGAAGAGGACGTGAGAAGATTATATCAGACGAATCCGACGATGGGCGGCGCGGCGTCCTTTGCATACTTTGAACGCGCGTGCAAAGAGTTCCAAAAGTTGCGCGGCGTCGAACCGACCGGACTGAAAGGTAAGAAGTAACTACGCGAGCGAAGCGGTTTCCAGAAAGATTATCGTATGATGTGTATTGTTTCAAGCTGTCGCGCGCGAATCGCTATTGGCGTCGCGACTATATTATCGCTACTAGTCGCCCTTGCCAATCTTGAAGCGAACGACAGGGCGCGATACGTCGTGCGCAACGATTCGGGGGAATTTGAGGAGCGCGATCTCGAGGGAGAACTCGTCGATATGACCGCTGACGAACTCACTTTCAACGTCGATCGCAATAAGTACCCGGACGCGCCCGAGGACGGCGTTATTCCAGCGGAACGCGCGCTATGGATTATGCTCGACGGCGCGCCCATTAACCTTGACGCGGCGCGCGTCGAGATCGAGATCGGCGCATACGAGGACGCGCTACAGCGTCTCAACGCGCTCAAAGAGTCGGAAATCGACCCTGACCGCAAACCGCGCGTCGCGCAGGAAGTCGAGTGGTACAAGGCGTACGCAACGTTGCAGCTCGCGCTCGCGGACGCGCAGGAGATCAACGTCGGCGGCAAGGCGACTGCCGAGTTTATTAAAGAGCATTCGGATCATTATCGTTATTACGCCGCTATCGCCATGCTAGGGGACGCGTACCTCCATATGGCGCAGTCTGGTCAGGGCGATCGCGCGGCTAATTTAAAGCGCGCCGCCAGTTCGTACGGAAAACTAACGAACGCGAAGTCGACGATTACGAGCGCGCGCGGCAAGTTGGGACAGGCGCGCGTTGCGCTCGAAGCGAACGAATTGGCGGACGCCGAGCCGCTCTTTAAAGAGCTGGCGGAGAACGAAGCGCTATCAGAAGAGCTTAACGGACTAGAAGTCGTCGTACAAGCCAAGCTAGGGCTAGCGCGCGTATACACGTTAGGCGGACGCTTTGCTGAAGCGCGAGCGCTACTCGACGCAACGCTCGCCGCGACGCCTAATAGCGCGACGTTGCAGCAGGCGCAGGTCTACAACGCGATCGGGGACGCGCGCGTCGCGGAGGACTGTCCGGAAGAAGCGATTATTGCATACTTGCACGTCGATTTATTGTATCCTTCGGCGCGTCGCGAGCGCGTTAAGGCGCTCAAGGCGCTTGTCGCGCTATGGCGTCAAGTTGGTCGGGACGATCGCGCGACCGAGACGGCGGAGCGTCTAAAGACGCGATTTCAGGTCGACGTCGAATAGCGCGCCGCGCTGTGAATCGGTATGATCGTCAAGTCGCGCGGCGAAATTTGCAATTAAGTTCAAAAAGGCGCGCGGCGTTGATTGCACGGCGCGCTGTGCGCGGTACAATGGTGGTAGCGAGGCGTAGCGCGCCTTGCGCGGTGGTCGCCGCAAGCGCGGGGACGTTTGAGTTTAATCGTGATCGCGAGGTTGCGTGTTCCGAGGTAGATGTTATGCGTTTTATTGAGCCGATCTTTTCACTGCGTGTCCTATTCGTAATTCTAGCGGCGAGCGTAGCGCTCCTTGTCGCCGGATCAGGGGCGTTTGGTCAGGACGATATTGATCTGGACGCGTTTGACGGCGCGGCGCAGGAGGCGCCTGCGGAAGGAGGCGGTCAGGCGCCCGCTGGCGACGCGGCGGCGGGAGGCGCGAGCGACTCGAGCGATTCTGGTTCGAGCGAGGGCAAGAAGGACAGTTACCTTGTCTGGATGTACCGTTCTCTCGGCTGGTTCTTTACGATCGTGTTTTCCCTGCTGTCCCTGACGATGGTCGCCCTGATCGTAATTAATATCGTCGCGTTGCAGAGGTCGGCGTTAGCGCCGGAGGAGTTGGCGGAGGATTTCGGCGCGCTTTTGGATCAGAATAAATTCCAGGAGGCGTACGAGCTCGCGAAGAACGACGAGTCGCTCTTGGGCAAGTCGCTCGCAACGGGGCTAGCGCGTATGCCGAACGGGTTTGACAAGGCGATTCAAGCGATGCAGGACGTGGAGCAGGAGGAAACGATGCGCCTTGAGCATCAGCTCGGGTATCTTGCGCTGATCGGTAATCTTGCGCCGATGATAGGACTTTTCGGGACGGTCGTCGGTATGATCGCGTCTTTCCAAGCGATCGCGTCCGGAGGCGCGGCGCCGTCCCCGCAGAAGCTCGCGGAGGGTATCGCGACGGCGCTCTTTACCACGGAATTGGGACTTGCGATCGCGTTGCCCGCGCTTGCCGCGTACGATATTCTTAAGAATCGGCTTGCCCGCTTTGTTCTCGACGTCGCCGTCTTGAGCGATAATTTCATGGGGCGCTTTTCGAACGTCGGCGCGCCGCGTCAGTAACGCGCAGGGGGTGGTCTATGGCGCGACGGCGCGAGCTCTCGAATTTACAGCAAGCGGACACGAATATGACGTCGATGATCGACGTCGTATTCCTACTGATTTCCTTTTTCACACTCGTGATGAACTTCTCGCAAGCGGAGCAGCATGAAGAGATCGCGCTACCGAAAAGCGAGATTGCGCAACCGCCCGACGCGGCTCCGCCGGAGATGATTACTTTGCAGATCGGCGCCGATCATCGCGTCTTTCTCGGCGCCAAGGTCTGCGGAATCGAAAGCGACGACTACGCCGCGACGAGTCTCGCCGCCGCCGTGCGCGAGGAGCTCGACGTGCTGTACCTCGTGCGCCGCGTCGATCCCAAAGACGTTACCGTCGTCATTCGCGGAGACGCTAACGTCGAAACAAGCTATGTCCAAAAAGCCATCGCCGTATGCCAGGCGCTCGGCGCCGACTCTTATGTCCTGCGCGCAAGACAGGTCAGGGAGTAACGGCGTATGACGATGAACTCGAAAACTCCGCTACGTAAGCGCGCGCTTCCTAACGAACGCGCGCCTCATTAATATTGTCTATCTGTGTAGTCGCCGCATTGTGCGGCGGCGTTTAAAGGGGCGCCGGAGAAACGTCATGGAATCCATAGAAAGTTTTCTCGCTAATCGAACGGCGAAGGACAGCGTCTTTACGCGATTGTTTTCCGATCCGAACTATATGTACGAGCTCTATCAGAGCCTTTATCCAGAGGATCGCGAGACGACTATTAGCGATCTTGAAGACGTAACGATCCAGAACGCGCTTGTCGTAACGATCTATAATGATCTGGCGTTTCTGGTAAAGGATCGACTCATTGTCTTTGTTGAAGCGCAGTCGACCTGGTGTGAAAATATCGTGCTCCGAGAATTGCTCTACCTTGGACCAACGTTACAACGCTACCTCAAGCGCCGAGGGCTCGATCCGATGCAGAAGAAACTTATTGTTCTTCCGCGAATCGAATTTCACGTCCTCTACACCGGTAAGGGCGGTCAGCGTCCGGATCAGCTAACCTTAACGGACACGCATTTCCAGGGAATTCCATGCGGCGTCGACCTCTCGGTGAGAGTGATCCGGGACGGGCGCGAGGGCGATATAATCTATCAATACGTCGGTTTCACGCGCGTCTTCGACGAACAGATGAGACAGCACAAAGAT
>ONJR01000148.1 GCA_900318195.1 uncultured Planctomycetota bacterium | reverse complement strand
CGCAATGATCGTTATAACGTTCACAAACCAAAAAATGATTTTCGAGACGTACGCACGGTCTCTTGAACTCTCAAGATCGCCTTTCGAACGCTCAATACGAGAAACAACCGCAAAAATGGCGCCGATAAAAGATAAAAAGCCGCCGAATCCAAAAGTCAGGAGGCACGCGAACGGCGTTATTAAGATATTCGGTATTAAGAAATCGCTAAAATTTTCGCTCTTAGCGTGGAGCGCCGTATTGGACGCATAGGGATTGTCGTTTGCCAGACCGAGCGTCGTCGGTTGCGCGCTCGGAGCGTGCGCGGCGTTCAAGCGTTTAACCTTCGCGCCGCAGACGCCGCAAACTTCATATACGTCGTCGTCCAACGCGGCGCCGCATTCTTGACAATATATAGCGGGATACATAAGCGCACACTTCCTCGCTTGCGTCGCGCAACGTCGCTAATGACGAGCAAAACGACATATGACGACGCGGCAAGTTGCGCGCGTCGCCATAATTAGTGTTTTAGTATCGCGTCGAATGACGTCGTTGCAATTCTTCAGGATCCATGTTCGCCAAGTAGACGGCAAGACCAACGATAATCAAGACGAAGAGGACGATCGTAATCCAGAACATAACTTTTGCTACGCCCGCCTTACTGCGCGCCGTCGCCCAATCGCCCCTATCGCGCGCGCTACGCGAACCGATGGAAAAGATGAGACCGATTAGCGGCAAGATACCTTGAGGTCCGCCCAGACACATTAGAATCGTCAAGACGAGGTTCGGCACGAAGTAATCGTAGAATCCGCCTCCGCCCTGCTTGCGCGGAGCGCTCGCGTACTGATTTGAGGGCGCGCCGCCGTAACCGCCATAATTCTGCTGACCGGCGTTCGACGAACCGCCGCTCGACGCCTTCGCGCCGCAGAAGGCGCAAGTATCGCCGTCCATCATAGCGCCACATTTTGGACAATACATCGTGATGAGTCTCCTATCAAGCTAGAACGATGTTTTTGTAACATATTTACCAACGCGTTGTCATTCCTCGAAAGCCTCGCGCAACATCAACTGTCCTTCCTCGCTCGTTAGATAAACGACAAGACAGACGATCGCCAAAAGTATGAGCGCAAGCGAAATCCAAAAGAACGCCTTCGCGACCGTAGCCCTACTGCGCGCGGACGCAAGATCGCCGGCTGTCAGCGCGTTGCGCGATAGGATCGAAAAAACGAGTCCTATTCCCGGAACAATGGCGCCGATAAGTCGACATGAGCACGCGCAAAGTATCGTCAGAATAATATTCGGCACGAGAAAGTCGCTAAAATCAGCGACCATTCCGCCGCGAGGCGCGTTCGAACCTGCATACGGGTTCGCGCCCGCGCCGACATTGGCTCCGTTATACGGCGTTTGCCCATACGAATTCGCGCCGCCTGAGACCGAAGCGCCACAAAAGTTGCAGACGTTGCCGTCTATCATTGAACCGCACTTGGGACAGTACATCATTAAAGCTCCTATCGACGCGCGACGCTCAAGACGCGGCGTAGCGTTCACGTGTTATCGTCAAACCGCAGCACGGCTCTCAGTTATTCAAAAAGGTGAAACAGCGATTATTGTGGGGGAGCGCCGCCTCCACTGACGGCTTTAAGAACCATAACGGCAATCCCTATCATCAGGGGGATGAGGAAGAGTGCGAGAGAAATCTTAAACATTGAAGCGGCCGACTCCGACTTCTCCTGAGCTAGCGCGTAATTACCGGCCTTTTTCGCAGACCGACAAGCCGAGGATCGAAAAATGCCGATAAGTCCAAAGATTCGACTGAAGAATAAAAAAGCGATAATATTCGCGACCATATAATCGTTAATCAGCCAAATCTGCTGAGACGAATTCGACCCCCACGCGCCCTTACCCAAGGTCTCGTACGGACTCTCGCCCGACGTCTTATCGCCTTCGCGCGACGAGCCGCAGAAGAAACAATATTCCCCAGTGATCATAGCGCCGCATTTCGGACAGTATACAATTTCGTCTGCCAACCTAATCTCCTTCATTGTTGATTGCAAGTTCCCTTGCGCGAGTCGCGTATTCGCGCGCACGTCTGCGTTAATTATAACTACGTCGCCGCCAGCTTGCAAGTAAAAAAAAGTAAATAACCGCTAAACCTTTCGCGACGAACGTTACAGACAGACCTCATGCGGCGGACGCAACCATTCGCAACATTGGCATGGAAGATTCCGGAGGACGAAAAAGGCAATTATAGCGCACAAACAGAAGAGCGCCACGTTGCGCACGCGGCGACGTGGAACAAACTCGCCGCGCCAAAAGTCGCGCGCGTCGTACCAAAGAATATACGCGACGCAGGGCGCCAACAGGAAAATAAGGGAATTATAGCGAAGCGCGCCCAAAAGATCGCCACGAAGGAGACGCCTAACCGCGCGCGTCGCGCCGCAACCGGGACAATACAGACCTGTCTGCGCGCGAAAGGAACAGCTCGGAAGACGCAATTCTGACGGAGAGAATTTAAAGAGCGCTACGCAAGCGAGCGTCGCGACAAGAACGACCGCCGTCAGTGTGAGAATAATCAGCGCGCGCCGTTTAGTCATATCCTCGGCTCCTCATACCAAAAAAGCGCGCCGAGCGTAACCCGACGCGCAATCTCATTCACAACGCAAGCGCGGTCATACGCGTCGCGAAGGTTCGCTCAACTGTGTTCAGACGAGCTTCTGCATATTCGCGACGTTCGTCTTAACCGCTTCGCAGGACTTCGCGAACATAGCCTTTTCTTCCTCGGTCATCTGCAACGAGACGATCTTCTTAACGCCGCCGTCGCCAAGAACGACCGGAACGCCGACGTAATATCCGCCGACCTCGTACTCTTTGTCGCAGTACGCGACGCAAGCCAAGACGCGATTCTCGTCTCGCACGATCGCTTGAACCATCTTCATCGAGGACGCCGCAGGCGCATAGTACGCGCTGCCCGTGCCGAGAAGATTAACGATCTCGCCGCCGCCGACGCGCGCGCGCTGAACGATCTCGTCGAGACGTTCCTTCGAGATGAGTTGCGTTACCGGAATACCGCCGACGGAAGAGCAGCTGGCGAGCGGCACCATGGAGTCGCCGTGACCGCCGAGCAACATAGCGTTGACGTCTTCTACGCTAACGTTGAGTTCCATCGCAATGAACGTGCAGAAGCGCGACGCGTCCAGAACGCCGGCCTGACCGATAACGCGCTCGTGCGGGAAGCCCGTTACGTCGCACATACGCTGAACCATCGTGTCGACCGGATTGCTAACGACGATGACGACCGCGTTAGGGCTGGTCTTCGCGATTTGTTCGCCGACGGAACCGACGATCTTGGCGTTCGTCGCGAGCAGGTCGTCGCGGCTCATACCGGGCTTGCGCGGAATTCCAGCCGTTACGACGATGACGTCGCTATTCGCCGTGTCAGCATAGTCCGTCGTGCCAGTTACGTTCGCTGTGAAGCGCAACACGGGCGCGGCTTCCGCCATATCCAACGCCTTGCCCTTCGGCATATCGCCCGTCTGCGGAATGTCAAGCAACACGACGTCGCCCAAGCCCGCCATCGCGCAATACTGCGCGCAAGTCGCTCCTACGTTGCCCGCGCCAATGACGCTGATCTTCGCTCGTTTCATTTCTCTTTGGTCTCCATGTAAAATCGCCGAATATCGAGTTACAGTCGCACGACTGTCGACTACTTCTTATCGCGTGGCTCGCGCCTCGGCGCTACGCGCACGCGCCCGTTATTGTACCTTCTCGCGACGTTAGGACAAGGGGGCGTCAGCTAATCGGCTCGCATTTCGCGTCGTCCCACTTCGACGACGTCTTACGAATCGTCGCGACAACCTCGACGAAGACCTCGAGCGCGCGATCGATCTCCGATTCCGTCGTATAACGACTCAAACTGAACCGGAAATTACCCTGCAACGCGCCCGAAGGAACCTTCATTGCGGTAAGCACGTGCGAAGGCTCAAGAGAACCGGACGTGCACGCGGAACCGCTCGACACGCAAACGCCGTTCGCCGACATTAACGCGAGAATCGCCTCGCCCTCCGCGCCGTAGACCGCTACGTTGAGCGTATTCGGCGTCCGCGGCGAACCCTTGCCGTTCACGACAACGTACGGAACGCGCTCCTCGATTCCTGCCTGCAGACGATCGCGCAATCTTTCGATGCGCGCGCTCGCGTCCGGCAAATCTGCTAAATCAAGCTCAAGCGCCTTTGCTAGTCCCATAATGTAAGGCACGTTCTCCGTACCCGCGCGACGTCCCTTCTCCTGATGACCGCCGATCATAAACCGCTCAAACGCGACCCCTCTTTTGAGGTACAAGACCCCGACTCCCTTCGGCGCGTGAATCTTGTGACCGCTAAACGAAAGCATATCGACGTAACCAAACGCGCCGCGATCAGAATCCGCGACTGGCGCCGCGCCGAGATTAATCGGAAGTTTCGCGACCGTCTGCGTCGCGTCGACGTGGAACGCTATCTTCGCGTCCGTCTGTTTCGCAATTCGGGACAGCTTCTCGATCGGAAAGATCACGCCGGTCTCGTTATTCGCGTGCATAATCGAAACGACCGCCGTCTCGCCTGGACGCAGCGCCTGCACGTACGCGCGAAGATCGAGCGCGCCTTTACTATCGACGCCGATCCAATCGACGGGATACCCGTCCTTCTCGAGTCGGCGGCATACTTCCAGAACGGCGGGATGTTCGACTCGCGTTGTGATAATACGTCGACGTTTCGGGTTAGCCTTAATCGCGGCGCGTAACGCGCCGACGATCGCCGCGTTATTGCTCTCGGTCGCGCAGGACGTGAAAACGATTTCGTCGCGATTGGCGGCGCCCAACGCGTTGGCGACGGTAGCGCGCGCGGCGTCGAGTTCGCGCGCAAGTTGCAGCGCCGGCTCGTACATTGAGCTCGGGTTCCAGTATCGTTCGAGATAATCTCGAACCGTCTCGACGACTTCCGGCGCGACCTTCGTCGTCGCGTTGTTATCCAAATAAATCCAGTTCTCGGTCATAATATCCTCCCGCGCGCTACCGCATAGCTATGCGTCGCGCGTCAATTTCGATATTATACCGCGTCAAATTCTTTTGGGAATAGCCGCCGAACACGCTCGCGTCGTCTTGATTAACGCGCGAGCGGCGCTCGCGCCTAGCGCGCCGTCGAACGAAATAACTTCGGGAGGATTTCGTCTAACTTTCCCTGCCCGCACGCATCGAGCAGCCATTGCCATCGCGGCTCCTCGTTTATTCGCTTGAGGGCGTTCAGACCGCGTTTAAGATCGATAACGTCGTCCTGGAATTGCGTGTTATTAGCTATTTTCGCAATAGGTTCAACGACGTCGTAAGCGTTAAGAAACTCGTCAAACTCGCGCCAGAAATAAGTGGCGCTGCGCTCCAACCGCAGAACGTTCTTGTTCAAAATATCGCGCGTGTTGACGTCGAGCGCGCTCAGAACGCGGACGCATGCGTAGGACTTCGTTTTCGGCTTAGCGTAATCAATCACGCAACCGCGCGCGTTCGTCATGCAAACGACATTCCAAAGCGTGCCCTTGACTGCGTCGGGAAGGTCAAGACAATTCTTCTTTGTAGGAACGACAAATGTAGAAAAACGACAACGTTCAATGTCGCGCGTCGATCTCACGACGCAAGATTCGACGCCGTTGCGCGCAAAATCTCGCCGGCACAACTTAACCAACGCCGACGCGCCGATGACCGCAACGCTCGACGTTTGTAGACTAGTGTCTAACATCTTCATACGCTCACCCCCCAAATTTAAGTGGACAATTCGACCGCCTCAGACGGATCGATCCCCCATTTGCCTAATCTCCAGGGCGCATTATACCAGATAGCAAGAAGGAATACAATATGCGCGCGATAAATATTTTCGTGCAAAGCGTCAAGAGTCTCGCGCGCACCGCATGGAAACGGAAAAAGGGCGCGACCACAACGATCGCGCCCAAATTAGACTCGGATAATCAGAGCGTTTATTTATCCTTAGCGTCGACAACTTCAAACGCGACGCGGAAACCGACGTAATCGCTACGGAACTCGGGGGCGCGTAGGTAGCGCGTCGCTGAACGGCACCCGATCGGCGGACTACACCACGCCGCGCCGCGAAGCACGCGATACGAGCCGCTCTCCGGACCAGTAGGATCATCCTGTACCGTGTTCAATTCCGCTTCGGTAAGTCCGTAGTTCGTACCGTACCAGTCGGACGTCCAGGACAGAACGTTGCCAACGGCGTCGTAGATTCCATTCGGGTTCTTCATAAAGCGTCCGACGGGAGACGTGTACGGGAATCCGTCGTCATGCGAAAAGCGACTTTCAAAGCAATATCCGGCGTCAACGAGCGACGTGTCGGCGGCGTTCAAATAGCCGTAGCCGTCCCGGTGCGAGTCGCCCCAAAAGAATTCCGTCGTCGTACCGCCCCTAATCACGTATTCGTACTCCGCCTCCGTCAAGAGTCGATACTTTAAGCGCTTGGCGCCTGCTTTTTTCTCGCCAACGATACACGAAAGAAGGTAGCGATCGTCAGCGTAGTTCTCGTTAAGCCACTCGATAAAGGCCAAAGCGTCCACGTAGCTGACGCATACGACTGGGTGCATACCTGTCTGTTTGCCTTTCTGATTACTAGCCTTCTGAACTTTCTCTTGACCCTTCTCTTGACCTTTCAGTTGATCAATCAGATTATTAGTCAGTTGAGTAGCCAGTTGCTCAGTCAGATGAAAACCCGGTTCGCGCCAATTGCGATTTTTACGGTAACTCCAACCAGCGGCGTTTTCTTTCGAGGAATCGTTACGACTATAGAGCGGCGAGTCGTACTGATGCGCCGTTTCATCCTTATAAACTTTTCCAATTACACTAGCGTCCTTATGGTCAAGCGTCCACGCCTCTCCCTTTATCTCTGCGGTCGTTTCATAACCCGTTGCTTTGACAAAATCGGCAAATACCGAGACTTGAGTAAGATAGGTCGCAACGAAAAACTCACGCGTCAGTCGAACTTCGTGAGGACGCGCGTCCCCGACCCAGTCGCTAACCTTGCAATGATCGTGTAAATCGCCGCCATAAATCTTTTCAAGCTCTTCGTCTGAAAGACCGTTGCCCATAACAAAAGAGCCGGGCTTAATGCGTTTGAACTTCATACCAAGTTCGTTGACATAGACGTTCGTGGACTTTTTACTTGCAGGATAGTATTCCTCGATGAATTGGCGTATCTTTTCATCGCTAAATTCAGCAAAGGACGATAGATTGACGACGCCATTCGGCGAGGGTTGGAGAAGTCCGAACGCAACGCGAAAGACTGGAACAGCGAGATCAATTCGCGCGTCGCGATCTGAAAGTAGCGTCGCTTCGTCATTCCGAACCGCCTCCTTGACGGAAGGAAGAGCCTTGAACTTCTCCCAAAAGGACTCGTCGTCATATCTCAGACGCACCGCGTTCTCTAGCAAATCGCTTGGTTGATCGTTCGACGAGACGGCGTACTCCTCGGAATTGTCGTTCAGTTCAACGACAATAATCATCTTATGAAGTTCGCGCGCGGCGCAATCTAAGTCGGAATAGTCCTTACCGGAAAGACGACAAAGACCGTTTAGACACAAGACCACGCAACATGAGCAACCTGGAAGAATCCTTTCACGAACGCGCGTCTCCCAACCTCCCTCTGTAAAAGCCGTGCGCGCCTCGATCATCTGCGAACGGCAATCATACTGAAAATCGTCAATAAACCTCTTCTTAGGCGCAAAAACAGCAAGATACGAATTGCCTGTTCCTGTCGGTAGATTGGTATTACTCATTTAAACGCCCTCTGCAAATTTTGGTAAGGAACGCGTTGAATATGTTTCGCATGATTTGTCGCCACAAACAAACCGACGCTCGGCTTTCAACCGCAAACCAAGCGCCGGACCATTGTACCGCGTTCAAACGTGAACGTCAAATTTTTTTGCTATCGATTTTCATCTTGATCTTTTGCGTCGAAGCAGATTCGGAAGCCAAGGTAATCGCTCCGGAACCATCCGTTTCGCGGAATACGCGACGCAGAACGACAGACGTCGGGTCCGCCGCACCACGCGCCGCCTTTGCAGACGAAACTCTGATTATAGTACTCGTCGGTCCGAGTTGCGTAAAAATCGCGAATCTGTTGGCAACGCTCGTCATACGTAGCGCCATGATACGCTTCCGGTTCGCCGGAATAGTCGGTCGTGAAAACGTCCGCCGTCGCTTCGAGAACGTTGCCGGTCATATCGTAGAGTCCAAAGTTATTCGGCTCAAAGGCGCCGACCGGCGAGGTCATAGCAAACATTCGTCCTTCCGCCTTCTCTTGCGGGGATCTACTACGCGCGATCTCGAACGAACGTTCCCATTTGACGTCGGTAATAATCTTCATCCCTTCGTCGGCAACGTTTGCATACTCTCGCGCGCCTTCTGGCTCGTCTCCCCAGGGGAAAATCGAACATGCGCCGGCGCGCTGACAATACTCATATTCCGCTTCGGACATAAGACGGAAGGTCGGCTCAAAGCCTAACATATCCTTATAGGCTTTCTGAATGCGGTCGGTCTTATTGAGCCAGTTGACGTACGCGAAGATTTCCTTGCGATTAACGCCAACGACGGGATTGTCGAAGCCCTGCCAAAAGACCTTATTTACTGTCAGAGGATCTGCCTTACGCCCGCGCTCAAGGTCGAACGCTTCGTAGCTAAAATTCCAGCACACGTCGCGCCACGCGCTCTTCGCGTTTAGCTTCTGTTTCGACCAGCCGTAACGTTCCTTTTCCGTACTCTCAATACCTTCCTCGCCTTTACCGATCCAAATGGAAGCCTGAGAACTCACTTCGCGCCCCTTACCCCAACGCCATACGTCAACCAATCCTGGAGACTCTTCACCGCAAGATCCCTCCAACATTAGCTTCTCGTACCCGTAAGCGCTGTCAAACATATCAAAGTCGGGAACCGTCGTCGGAAAGGAGTCGACATAGAACGGACGTTCAATCTTGACCAAGTGATAATTCTCGTTCGCGAGCATTTCATCGCTCGGTCGGATAGTTTCGTTCCACTTGTTCATGGTCTCTCTCTGGACGGGCAAGGAGCCCATCCAGAATTCGCCAGGTTTAATGAGCTTGAACCGATTCTTGTAAGCGTTTTTCCAATATGCCGTCAACATAGTCTCGTACCCTCGGAGAATCAAATTCCCTTACAAACTAGCAATAGCGCCAAACTGTTCCTTCAGCGCGCGATACAGAGCGCAGTAAATAGGAAACGCGCGATCATATTCCTTGGCGGTCTCCGCATTCGGTTGCAATTCGGAGACGCGCGAAATCGTCGCGTCGCACGCTTCGACTATATTGCTATACTCTCCGCCGCCGACCGCCGCAAGCAACGCGACTCCGAACGCGGGTCCTTCTTCCGAATTCAACGTCGCGACCTCGCAGTTGAATACGTCAGATTGGATCTGACGCCAGAACGGGCTCTTCGCGCCGCCGCCGCTGGCGCGAATCTCGCTCACGGGAACGCCCATACCGCGGAAAATATCGATCGCTTCCCGCAAAGAATAGCACACGCCCTCCATAATCGCGCGCGCCATATGACCGCGACCGTGCGCGAGCGTAAGACCGATAAAGCACCCGCGCGCGTTCGGATCTGCGTGAGGCGTGCGTTCGCCGCTCAAATACGGCAGGAAGAAGAGACCGTCGGCGAGCGTTGGTGTCTGGCGCGCCTCGTCGACTAGCATATCGTAGACGTCCCGACCCTCTGCCTTCGCTTGACGATGCAACTCAACGCACAACGCGTTGCGGAACCATTGCAACGAACCGGCGGCGGAAAGCGTTACTCCCATCATGTGCCACTTGCCGCGCACCGCGTGACAGAACGTGTGAACCCTACCCTGAGGATCGACTTTAACCTCGTCCGAATGCACAAACGCGACCCCGCTCGTACCTAACGACGTCGAAAGCGCGCCAGGGCGACATATCCCGTTGCCAATCGCGCCCGCCGCGCAGTCGCCGGCGCCCCCGACTACAACGCAATCGGTCGTGAGACCCAACGCGTCCGCCGCAGCCTGCGTCAGTTTACCCGTTACGTCCTCAGACTCGTAGACCGTCGGCAAGAGCGAGTCGTCGAGCTGTAATTTACCGAGCAACTCGCTCGACCAACGTCGGCGAACTACGTCGAGCAACAGCGTGCCGCTCGCGTCGCTCACTTCAGTCGCAAATTCGCCCGTCAGACGACGGCGAATCTCGTCTTTCGGCAATAGAACCTTCGCGACTCGATCAAAATTATCAGGCTCGTTATTGCGTAACCACAGGATCTTCGGCGCGGTAAAACCCGTCATCGCGGGGTTCGCGACCATGCCAATGAGCGCGGCGCGACCGCCGGCGGCGCTCTCTATCTCGGCGCATTCCTTCGCAGTGCGTTGATCGTTCCACAGAATAGCGGGTCGGATGACGTTATTAGCGGCGTCGAGAAAGACGGAGCCGTGCATTTGTCCCGAAAGACCTATTCCTTTAACGTCGCTCGCGCGAAAACCGCCGCGCTCGCGCGCGATTCGCACGCCCTTAACGACGGCGTTCCACCAGTCGTCGGGATTCTGCTCGCTCCATAGCGGTCGCGGCGCGTAACATGGATACTCCTCGGTCGCTGAACTCAAGATCTTACCAGTTTCCGAAATAGCCAACACCTTCGTTCCCGAAGTACCGATATCCAAACCGAGGTATACGCTCATCGCGACGCCTTTCATGTTGAAGTAAACGTAACTGACCGCTCGAACCGCCGCCAAGCGCGTCGGAACAATATTGTATCGACGCCGTTTGAAAAAATCAAGCGTCTCAAACTCGACTTAACAAAAAACTCGCGCGCCATGAACACAAAAAGCCCTCGACGCGGCGATCATAGCGTCGAGGGCTATCAGCGTTAATCAGCGAACTTAGCGGCGAACTTAGCGCGCGTTGATCGCGTAGGCTTCGTCGGAACTGAGCGTAAGATTGAAGGCTAGCGCGGTCGTGTCGCCGGCGGTTAACGTCGTCGTTTGAACGTCTTCGTAACGCTTGCCGTCGCGATTTTCGACGACGCGGATTTCGAAGCTATAGGTCTCGCCAACTTCGAGATTCTTCGCCGCGAAGGAGCGAAGCGCGCCCTTTTGCTTCGTGCGATAGCCGTTCACGAAAACAACGGAATCTTCTGGAACGAGCATACGAATGACGCCGACGCCAAGTTTATTGTCCGCAGGAGGCGTCGGGACGGTCTCGCCCTCGCCGGTCGACATAATCCCGCTTGGATCGCTGAACGTCGGGGTCGTGGTAGCAGGCTGCGTCGTCGCGGGACGCGAAGCTGGCTCTTGTTCAGGCTCGGTCGAGATCACGCTCGGCGAAGTCGTGGTCGCCGGGGTATCGCCGTCGTCGACGCCGCGATTCACAGCGACGCCCGTTTTAGGATCGAGTTCGCGCAGTTCGCCGGGCGCGACGCCGTAGCCGCAGCATCCTGAGGGGGCGTAGACGGAGAGAGGCGCGCAGGGATCGCAGACGGGAGCGGCGCACGGATCGCAGACGCTGAAACCGCAAGGATCGCAGACGTCAACGCAGGGGCTCCAGCACGGATCGCAGACCGACCAGCAGGGATCGCATACGTATGCGGGCTGGCAATAGTTGTATCCGCCGCGGCACAGGAAGTTGCGCACTCCGCGCAGGAAATTAGCTACTGGTCGCACAGCGCGGCGCACAGGAGTAAAGGGGCGACGCGGCGCCCAAAAATCGTCGTAAACGTACGAGCCGCCGAATCCGAAGTCGTCGTACACATAACCGGGAGCTACGTATCCGTAATCGATCACGCCCGCGTCAAAGATCGGGGTCTCGGACGCCGCGCTTGCAGCGCAACCTGCGCACTCGCCGCTATAAAGACCATCAACCTCGCTCGTCGCATATCGCGCAACCGTCGGCATTTCGCCTAAGGTAAGCTCTTGACCGCCGAAAAACTTCGCCAATACCCCGTCGGCGGCAAAGGCGCTCGCGGACGACAAAATCGCAACGACCGCTGCGGCGCACGCCGCGAATCTACCGTTAAATTTCATTTTCTCACTCCAATCGCTCGTCCTAGCCCGACTCTACGCGTTCCGGACGCCCTAACGCCATACAATATCGTTACCATTGCGGAGGCGAAGGCGGCGCTTGTCCCCGCGTCTCTACAAGTCCAAGTTTCCAGGAAACGTCGCTGTGTCTTCGCTCCGCCTCCCAGACTATCAACATTGCATATATTGTGCCTTCTTTTTCCTTTTTGTAAAGCGCTTTGTCGACCTTATTTAAATTTAATCTGGAAAAGTTCGACAACAGATCGGTATTATAACGATTATAAAGATTGCTCGTTGTGAATCTCGTCGCGCTTTACCGTTCTATATTTGGCGCAAAGAATACGCTGTCTCATTTATCGCCTGGTGCGCGTCAAAAGTCAAAAAATAAAATTAGGCGTCGCGCATCAAGCGTTACCATTGCAATTATTACAATCGCTACAAACGCGCGTCAAATTCGTCAAATATAGAGAAAAATATGGACGAACGCGCACAGGAGGCGCGCGGCTATTGTATCGCGCGCCGCGATAGGTATAATCTAACCGTACGCGTCTCGGCGCGTCGCAACGCCGCACCTTCCCCCCACCCTGCGCGCTACGTCGATCGACGCGCTCGCGCGCGCATTCGTAGAGGCGACCCATGTCCGATACTATGTCATCAGAAAAGAACGTCGAATACATTCGCGAGTTTACCGATACCATCACGCGCGCTATCGTCGCGTACGTCAATTCGGACGGCGGTAAAATCTACGTCGGACTCGACGAATTCGGAAAAGTAAACGGGGTCGCCGACCCGGACGACGTCGTTAAGCAAATTGAAACGCTCGCGCGCACGCGCGTGAAGCCGGACCCGACTCCGTTTATCGAATGCAAAGTCGAGACGCTCGACGGCAAGAGGGTCGTCGTCGCGCGAGTCGCGCGCGGACTGGCGCGACCGTACTGGCTCGTAGAGCACGGTCTGACCCCGCTCGGCGCGCTTGTCCGCGACTGCAATCGCACAGTCGCGCCTAGTTCGCAACGTCTCCAGAGTATGATCGACGAGGCGAGCGCCGGGCGGTACGAGGACGCGCGCAGTTACAATCAAGATCTCACGTTCCATTACGCGACGAAGGTCTTCGAGCGCGCGAAGTATCCTTTCCTCGACGAGACGTTCTACGAGCTCGGTCTCTACGACGCCGCCGGCACGTACACGAATCTCGCGCTACTGCTATCCGACCAATGCCCTTCGACCCTTAAATTTGCGGTCTTCGAGGGCACGCGCGAGAATCAATTGCACGATCGTCTCGAACTCTCGGGCTCGATCTTCCAGCAGTACGACGACGCGTACGGGTATCTCGATCATTACAATCGCTCGTACACGCGTTTGCACGGCGCCAATCGCGGCGATTTTCGCGATTATCCGCCCGAAATTCTGCGCGAAGTTCTACTCAACGCGATCATCCACCGCGATTATAGCCGCGACTACAAGACGATCATTAGGCGCTATCACGACCATTTGGAAGTCGTCTCCTACGGAGGTCTACCCTATGGGCTAGATTTTAACGAGATTCTGTTAGGGGTCTCGATACCGCGCAACGAGAAACTTGCGAACGTCTTTTATCAGTTGCAATTCGTCGAGACGTGCGGGGTCGGCATTCAGAAGATTCGTCAGGCGTACGACGCGTACACGCTGAAGCCGAAGCTCGAGGCGTCGCGTCATTTCTTTAAGACGACGCTCTTTCACGCGTACTCGCAGCAGTTGGAAAAGCGCGCCGTTAAGGAGTCGAAAGAGAACGTTAGCGTCGGCAACTACGCGTCGGCGAAGATTTCGATCGCGCCGGTCGACGACCCTCGCCCGGCGCCGAAGCTGCGCCCTCGAGCGACGATCGGCGCCAAGGACGTCATGACGGTCGACGCGCGCAATCTTACCGTCGAGCCGACCGCGACCGTGCGGCGTTACAATCTCTCCGATCGCGAGCGACTCGTTCTGCAAATGTTCAACGATCGCGACGCGCTGACTTGTCGCGACGTCGAACGCGAGCTCAATCTAACGCAGGCGTCTGCGGCCGCTATTCTGCGCCGACTCGTTAATTCCGGGCGCATCGTGCTATGCGGCGCCGGGACGAACATATGGTATCGTCGTCCTTAACGCGACGCGCCGCCGACCGCGCATAACCGAAGAAGCACGACGCGCTCGCTGGCTCGTCGTGCTTCTCTCAATATATATAGGCGTATTTGCAACGCGACGCCCGTTACGGATTGGAGTCGATAATCGTGCCCACGTGCTCGCCGCAGACCGCGCGCTCAAGATTGTCGTCTTCGCGGAAATTAAAGATCATAATCGGCATATTGTGCTCCGCGCATTTCGCAAACGCTTCGGAGTCCATTACGCGCAACTGCCGACCTAAGACGTCGTTGAAGTTCAGGTGCGGGTAGAAGGTCGCGTTAGGGTTCTTTTCCGGATCTTCACTGTAGACGCCGCGCACTTTCGTCGCTTTGAGAATAACGTCGCAATCGAGTTCAAGCGCGCGTTGCGCCGCCGCCGTGTCCGTCGTTACAAACGGACTGCCCGTGCCGCCCGCGAGAATAACGACGCGACCTTTCTCCAAATGACGTTGCGCGCGACGACGAATATAAGGTTCGGAAACGGCGTCCATTTGGATCGCTGACATTAACCGCGTCGGCTGCGAAAGCGCTTCGATCGCGTCCTGCAGCGCGAGACCGTTAATGACCGTCGCAAGCATTCCCATATAGTGCGCCGTCGCCTCTTGAATCGAGCCGGCGCCGTTCGTCGCTTTAAACTGCGCGCCTCGTAATATATTACCGCCGCCCATAACGACGGCTATCTGAACCCCGCGCTTCGCCACTTTAACGATCTGAGACGCCAGATGGTTCACGGAATCCATGGAAATACCGCGCTCGTGCGCTGGACAGAAGCTCTCGCCCGAAATTTTCAATAGAATCCGACGACGCTTGACGCTCGTTGGTTCAACCCCTCGCTCAATTGACATTAATCTTGCTCCTCAAAAACTACGCTCAAGCCGCTCAACGCCGCACAAACGCGCGGCGGCGCGAACGGATCGTTATCCGTGTCAGCCACGCGTTACATTGTGACGATTATTCTCGGTTTGTCAAGGTAAGGCGCGGAGGATCGGCGCGAAACGCAAAATCGGCGCTCCGCAGTCGCGAAACGCCGATCATCGGAATAGCCGACGCGTAAGCACGCGCGCTAGAACGCGAGTTTATCACGCCATGTCTTTGAGAGCCTTGAGCGCCTTGACCTTGATCTTGTAGTGGGCCGGCTTGGCGGGACGATCGATCGTCTTGCCAGGATGGAACGGGTCGGGCACGTTCTTCTGGCCTTCCTTCGCGGCGACGAATTGCTTTTCGATCTTGATAAGACCGGGTAGCGTGAAGCTGGCTTTTTCGCCTTGGCTGAGGCTGTCGGCGATAATAACGGAGAGTTCGTCGAGTACGGCGGCTACTTGTTTACGATTCAGCTCGGTCTTTTCGGCGAGCTTCTGGAGAATTTCCGTCTTGGTCAAAGGCTTGTAATCTTCGGTTTTGGCGGCTTTCGCCTTGGGAGCAGCGGCTTTCTTGTCTTTCGCCATGTTTCAATCCTTATATTATGGACGTGTTAATGTGGTTCCGTTCGACGTCGAGTCGTACGCTTCGCTAAACGAACGAGCGCTGACGTCGTACTGATCAATTTTATCGTATCGCGACACAAAGGGTCGCGTTCAGCGCGCGTCTCATGACGCTAATCTTCGCGGTCGAGCGGCGCGCGCGTCTGTCTTACCCTTTTTTATCGACTAAAACGGGCGGCGTCAACGCTAAACCTTTGCATTTGTTGCTTTTTTTGCCAAAATTCCGAAAAAAGTTCATCAAAACGCGCTCGAAACCGCCCAAAACCGCTCGACGACCCTCGCGCAAGGGCGCTGGAGCGACTCGCGCGCCGTCGCGACGACAGGGGCGCCGACTTTACAAAGATAAAAAAGGAAATATAATGAAATCTGTGTCGCGGCGAGCTATCCTTCGTCGCGACGGTGAGGAAGCGCCTACCGTTGCGGCGCGTTGCGGTTAGTTTGTCGCGCGCGCGTATAACAACGCGAGAGACTGCATGGGATGAACAACGGAATCATTAAAGCTCGGCGCTCGCACTTTCAACGTTCAAGACGCTCTATAGAAGAGCGCGTGTTTTAACCATCGTTTTACTAAGGTTGGCGAAATGACAAAGTACAATATGCTAAGCGCCCCTGACTTCATGCCGGTCGAACGACTGCGCGACATTCAAAATCGAAAATTCCTAGCAGCCTTTCGCCGCGCCTACGAGAACGTGGCGTGGTACCGCGAACTGCTCGCTCAACACCAGGTCGATCCGAGTTCGATCAAGTCTCTCGCCGATATTTCGAAACTTCCCTTTATTAAGAAGACGGATCTTCGCGACACGTATCCGAACGGAATGCTCGCGACCTCAATGGACAAGATCATTCGTTACCACGCTAGTTCCGGTACGACCGGCAAGCCGATCGTCGTGCCTTACACGCGCGAAGACCTCGACGTCTGGGCGGAATGCGTGTCAAGATGCTTGACCGCATTCGGACTCGACGAGAACGACGTCTTACAGGTCGGATACGGCTACGGGCTCTTCACCGGAGGGCTAGGCTTGCACGACGGCGGCGAGCGCCGACGTTGCACGGTCGTTCCCGTCTCGGGCGGCAATACGGAACGCCACCTCATGTTCATTCGCGATCTTAACGTAACGGCGATCGCGTGCACGCCGAGCTACTTCCTGCACATCATCGACCATGCGCAAAAGATCGGGTTCAACTGGAAAGACACGAAGCTGAAGGTCGGAATCTTCGGCGCGGAACCCTGGACGGAAGAGATGCGTCAGTTCATCGAATCTGAGACTGGTATCACGGCGTTCGATATTTATGGGCTCACGGAAATTTCAGGTCCTGGCGTCGGAGGCGAATGCTCCAGTCACGCAGGCGTTCACATTTTTGAGGATCACTTCTATCCCGAGATAGTCGATCCCGACACTCTGGAACCGTTGCCGGACGGCGAGTCTGGCGAGCTCGTCTTCACGACGCTTGACAAAACGGGTATGCCGCTGATTCGCTATCGTACGCGCGATATAACGAAGATCATCGCGGAGCCTTGCGCGTGCGGGCGCACGATTCGTCGCATCGGTCGTATTTCACACCGCTCCGACGACATGATGATTATCCGGGGCGTGAACGTCTTCCCGGGTCAAGTGGAATCGGCGTTGCTCGCGGTCGATCCCGGTTTGGTGAACTACCAGATCCACCTTTCGAAGGGAGACGCCGGGCTCGACGTCATCGAAGTCAAGGTCGAACTCACGCGCGAGAAGTTCTCGGAATTGGGCGACAATACGACCTCCCTCGAAATATTCCGACGTCTTATCGCTGAAAAGCTCAAGAGCACGGTCGGGATCAACTTCAAGACGACGCTCGTGGAGCCGGACGCCATGCCGCGTAGCCAGGGCAAGATCAAGCGTATTTACGACAATCGTAATCAGTAAAACAGCGCCGTCGTCGCGATTGTGCGGCGACGCGCCTTTTGATATTCTCACTGCGGTTCGCGTCGCGCGTTCGACGCGACCGCGCGCGCTTAAATTTTCTGCGCAACGGGCGCGTTGAAGAGTCGCGCCGTTCAATCTTTCGATAGTCTTTCATGCCGTCATCGCTTCTTTCCTTCCTAGCGAGCGCGCCGGAACTGCCGGGAACCTCGCCGGACGAATATATCGAGTTATATCAGACCGCGCCGCGCGTCGTCGAGTCCGAGCGCCTTGATCCGCGCGTTCGCGCGCTTGTACGCGCGCGCGCAAACGATCCGCGCTTCGTCGAACCGCGCGCGCTCGACGCGTCGCCGTTCCTCGCGCGCGCGCGCAACGAAGGCGTCGCGGTCGTCGGCGCCGGACTCATGGGAACCTCGATCGCCGCCTCGTTCGTGAACGCGCGCTTTCCGACGCTCGCATACGATCCGGTCGAGGCTGCGCGAGACGCCGCGCCAGCGCGAATCGAGCGCGAGCTCACGACCCTGAGAGCCGCGCTAGGCGACGCCGCGACCGACCCGGACGAAGAGGCGTCGCTCGTGCGCGCGCTAATCGACAAGTTTTATCGCGTCTCCGACGAACTAGCGGACGTCGCGCGGCGACCGGTCGTCGTCGAGTCGATTCCAGAGAAGCTCAAACTGAAACTCAAATTGTATCGCGAACTCGACGCGCTCGGTCAAAGCGAGATTTTACTCATGACGAACACGTCGTCGTTGCGCGTCGCCGAACTTAGCGCCGAACTTCCGCGCGCGAGCGCCCGCCGTCCGCTCGCCGCCGAACGATTCCTCGCGTTTCACTTCTTCCATCCGGCAACGAAGCGCGCCGCCGTTGAACTCGCGTTCGGTTCCGCAACGTCTCAGCAGACGCTCGACGACGCGACCGCGTTCGCGCGCGCTATTCGTAAGACGCCGCTGCGCGTCGCCGACTCCCAAGGATTCCTCGTCAATCGCCTATTGCAGGCGTACCTCAACGAGAGCCTCGCTCTGCTCGACGAACGCGTCGAACCGGCAAGATTGGAAGCGCTCGCGCGCGAGATGGGCATGGAAGGACCGCCGTTGCGCATTCTGGACGAAATAGGACTCGACGTCGCGCTACGGTCAGGATGGTCCTTCTTAAAGGCGTTTCCTACCCGCACGCACGAGTCCAAGGCGCTCGAAGAGCTCGTGCGCGCCGGCAAACTCGGACGCAAAACGCAACTGGGATTCTACCGCTACGCGAGCTCGACGCCGTGGCGCGACGACGCGACCCTCGAATTCGGCGCGAACGAGAGCGCCGCGAGCGACGACGCGCGCGCTGACGACGAAACGCTCGCGCGACGAATCGCAATCGCGATTTTCATGGAGGCGGCGCGGTGCGTCGACGAAGGGGTCGCGAACTCGTATCAGGAAGCGGACGTCGCGCTAACGCTCGCGCTAGGATTCCCGCGCGCTAAGGGAGGAATCTGCTACTGGGCGTTTGCTTCGGGACTCGCGACCGTCCTTGCGGAGGCAGATCAGTTTAACGCGCGCGGCGATCGTTTCACGCCGCCGCGTTCGCTCGTTCGCGTCGCGGACTCGTTACAACGCGGGCGCGACGACTAGCTCGCACACACACGTCAGCTTAACGCTACCTTGTATTAGCGCGTTCGGATTAGCAGTCGACTCGCGCACGTTAGGAAAGGATATATCGTGAACATGAAATCTTTTTTATTGAAAAGTCTCCCCTCTGGTCTTGAACTGCAAGGGGTCTCTGAACCGCTCGACGCCGTCGTCGTATTACCGGATAGCGACGGTGAAAAGATGGTTCAGCGCGTCGCCGACGCCGCGTTCTTTGGCGAAACGAATCCAACTACGCTCACGATTCCGCAAGGCGTGCAGGAAATTGGCGTCAGCGCGTTCGAAGGCTGGCTTGAACTCAAAGAAGTTGAACTCCCGGATTCGCTCGTTACGATCGCGGCGCGCGCGTTCGCGCAATGCATGAGTCTAGAATACCTCGACTTGCCCGACACGGTTCAAATGATCGGAGCTTTCGCGTTCTCCGAAAATACCGCGCTAAAAGCGGTAAAGTTGCCAAAAAGATTGAGAATGATAGGACTAGGCGCGTTCGCAAACAATTCGAACTTGGAAGAGTTTCAGATCGACCCCGCAAATCCAAATTACGCAACGCGCGACGGCGTACTATTTTCAAAAGACGGAAGAGCCCTCATCGCATACCCCGCTAATAAAAAGGGAGAAGTCTACGCTGTGCCGAGAGGCGTCGTCGAAATATCGCCGCACGCCTTCTCAGGCGCGCGCAATCTGAGACGATTAGAACTGCCCGACACGTTGCAAACGATCCAAGACTCCGCCTTCGAGGACGCGTCGATTCAGGAGATTGAAACGCCAAAATCGCTCTCGTTCATCGCGTCGCGCGCGTTCTTCAACTGCCAAGCGCTTACTTCGTTCGTTACGCCCTCGGAAAGCGAACTGCGACTCATCCAGGCGAACGCGTTTGCAAATTGCAAATGTCTAACGCAAGTCGAACTGCCAGAAAGCCTCAAGGAAATCGACGCGCGCGCGTTCTTCAATTGCGTCGAACTACAAAGACTGAGAATTCCGAACCAGATCAAATCCTTGCCGGACGAAATCGTCGCCGGCTGCGAAAAATTAACGACCGTCATACTACCAGAGAGTCTCTCGATAATAGGTCGCGCCGCCTTCGCAGGATGCCGTAATCTGGAAGAACCGAAATTGCCGGCGAGCGTTACGAGAATCGGCGCGTTTGCGTTCAAAGACTGCCAGTCTCTTGTCTCGATCACCTTACCGCGCGCGTTGCAGGCGATGGGAGTAGGAATTTTTACCGGCGCTGAAAGGCTAAAATTTATCTCGCTCGATCCCGCAAACGCGACCTACGCCGTCAACGACGGCGCGCTATTCACCAAGGGTGGAAAAAAGCTAATTTGTTTCCCAGCCGGGCTGGAACAGAACACGTACTTTATACCCGAGAAAGTCGAAGCAATAGCCAGTCGCGCGTTCAGCGGCGCCAAGAATCTTCAGTCGGTCTCGATACTCAACAACGTCAAGACGATCGGAGACGGCGCGTTTGAAAACTGCTCGGGGCTACTCGCCGTCGTTATACCGAGCAGCGTTAAAGAACTCGCGAGCTCGCTCTTCCGCAACTGCTCCAATCTGCGCTCCGTCACGCTTTATCCGACCCTAACCTCGATCGGCGCGCGCGCATTTGCTGGATGCGCCAGTCTAGCCGCGATCACGCTCCCGGATTCGCTCGAAACGATCGGCGATTTCGCGTTTGAAAATTGCGGCTCGCTCGTGTCGATTACGCTCGGCGATCACGTCGCGACCCTGGGCGCGAATCCGTTCTGCGGGTGTAGCTCGCTCGTCGACTTCAAGATCAGTAAGGGTAATAATCATTACGTCTTTAAGAAAGACGCTATTTTCAACTCGGACGAGACGTCTCTCGTCGCGATTCTACCGGGCTTAACCGATAAAACCTACACGGTCAAGAAGGGAGTGGAAAAGGTTTATTCTTATGCGTTCGCGAACGACGCGCTCGTTAAGGTGGAGCTGCCGGAATCGCTCGCGTACGTCGGATTCGGCGCGTTCGCCAACGCGCACAATCTCGAAGCGATCGAGGCGCACAAAAAGAACGCGACCTTCAACTCGCTCTACGGCGCGCTATATTCCTCCGGCTATTCGACGCTCGTCGCGTATCCTCACGCCGCGACCTATACGGCGAAAGCGCTCGTGAACCTATCCGCCATACGTTACGACGCGTTCCTCGGAGCAAGCGCCGCGCAACAGAAGCTACTGCGTCCTATGCTCGCCGCCGCGCCCTACGTCGCGCGCGCGCCCTATACGCTGTACGACCAGACGGGCGCCGACGCGTGCGCGCCGACCGTTTCCGGCGAGTCGACCCTCGAAACGCAAGCGCGCGAATCGGATATTCCTTTCGAATGGGAGCCGATCGACGCGAACTGCGCGCGCATCGTTAAAGCGCTCGAACTCGCGCGCAACGTCGAAATACCAGACGTCGTCGACGGACGCGACGTCGTGGAAATCGCAAGCTCGACCTTCGATAATAACGAATGGCAGAACGTCCAGACGCTGCGACTGCCGAGCAAACTGCGCGCGATCGAGCTATGGAAGCCCGAAAACGACGATCCGCTCGCCGCGCTAACCGCCTTCGAAATCGACGAATCCAATCCGAATTTCAAAACGGTCGACGGCGCGCTATTCTCCAAAGACGGCGCGAGACTCGTACTATATCCGCGCGGTAAAAAGGAGCCCGTGTATCTCGTGCCTGCGACGACCGTCGCGATCGCCGAGCGCGCGTTCGCGAACGCGTCGGGACTCGTCTCGATTATTCTATCGCCCGGGCTAGCGTCGGTCGAACGCTACGCGTTTGCGAACTGCGCGCAACTCGCGTCCGTCGTGCCGCCGCCGACGACGCGCTCTATTGCCGAAGGCGCGTTCTTCGGATGCTCCGCGCTCGTTATGGCGCAAATTCCGGAAGGCGTCGAACGCCTCGAGCGCTCGACCTTCGAGTCGTGCGGCAATCTCGTTTCGGTCGCTATGCCGCAGAGCGTCTGCGCAATCGCGGCGCGCGCGTTCGCGAACTGCGCGAAACTAGCGGCGCTCGTCGTACCGCCGAAAGTAGTTGAAATTGGCGAGGACGCGATTCCGGCGACGACGCTCGTTCAAGCGAGCGCCGGCAGCGTCGCAGAAGCTTGGGCGCGCGCGAATAACCGTCCGTTCTCCGTCTTGTAAAAATTCGCGGCGCCATTAACCGCGCGTTATATCGCATAGCGCGGCGTGAGTTCTGTCTCGCGCCGCGCTTTTTCATTATTCTTGACCGAAAAGATTGACGGCGTTCTTTCCGTCCGTTATAATGTCCCCTGTTTATTTAACTTTTGCGCGACGCGTTTGAGTCGCTTGCGAGCGCGTCGCAATTCTCGCGCCGTAATTACACGAGAGGTAGCTCGATCATGGACAATTTTTCACAGTACGCCAGGTGGGAATCTTCGCAAGACGGCGTCGTACTTACGGAAATTTCCAAAGACTTTGCGGAAAAGAATCTAACGCTACCGGAGACGTATCGCGGTCGACCAGTCGTTGGAATCGGCGCGAGCGCCTTCGAAGGGCTAGGAACCTTGCGCTCGCTCGAACTACCGCCAACGATCGTCGAAATAGGCGAACGCGCGTTCAAAGACTGCTACTCGCTACAGTCGCTCGCGCTACCGACGAACCTCGCGCGCATTCCGAGCTCGTTGTGCGAAGGCTGTGTGAGACTAGGGCAAGTAACCGGCGCGGACGCGGCGCGTGAAATCGGCGAGCGCGCGTTCAGACGCTGCAAGTCGCTCGCGCAGGTTCCGCTAGGCGCGAATTTACAGCGCATTGGGGCGCAAGCGTTCGAGGACTGTCTATCTTACAAGCAGTTGCTGCCGCCGAACTCGTTGCTCGAGATCGGAGAGCTGGCGTTCGCCAACTGCTGTTCGCTAACGCTCGCGCTACTGCCGGAACATCTCGCGCGAATAGGAGTCGGCGCGTTTGCTAACTGCACGGCGCTCGCCGACTTGAAACTGTACCCGCGCAATCGGCATTTTAAGAAGACCGAGGGCGTTCTCTTCACGTTCGACGGCTCAAAACTGCTATGCTATCCCGGCGGCAAGACGGAAGACTCGTACGTAGCGCCGAGCTCGACGCGCGAAATCGAGTCGCGCGCGTTCGAAGGGTGCGCGTCCTTGTATTCGATTACGGGCGCGGAGAAGCTCGAACGAATAGGCGCGTACGCGTTCCACAAATGCGTAGCGCTCGCCGCCGCGCGGTTAGGCGCCGCAGTCGCGGACATAGGCGTAGGCGCGTTTAAAGGCTGTTCCGCGCTAGAGTCTTTCATTCTACCGAACGGCGCCAAGTTTGTCGCGAACGAGACTTTCTCCGGATGTTCCGCGCTCGAGTATATGCAATTTCCCGAGACGCTCGTTGAAATCGGCGACTCCGCGTTCGAAGACTGTTCCTCGCTCGCGACCGCCGCGTTGCCGGAAGGACTGCGCGTAATCGGCGCGCACGCGTTCAACGGATGCTCGACCTTGCGCAATCTCAATATTCCGAGCACCGTCGAGCGCATTGGGGTCGGCGCTTTTGAAGATTGCAGCGGCGACGCGCCGGAAGAATCGTTGCGCGCCGTCGAGATTCCAGAAGGCGTTAAAGAGCTCGGCGCCTGGGCGTTCTCCGACTGCTCCTATTTGGAAGCGGTCAAACTGCCGAGCGGACTCGAAAAGATTGGGCTAGGCGCGTTCGCGTTCTGCACAAAGCTCGCGCGAATCGAGACGCACCCTGAAAACGCGTATTTCGCTACTCGAGAGACGATTCTATTCTCAAAAGACCTCACGCGACTATACTGCTACCCCGCCGGCGACCAGCGGCGATCCTACGTCGTGCCCGACGTCGTGCGCGAAATTGCCCCGCACGCGTTCGCATGCTGTGAAAATCTAACCGAGCTTACCTTACCGCGCGCGCTTGAGCAAATAGGTCAAGGCGCGTTCGCTGGCTCGTCCCTATTCTCAATCGCGATTCCGGAAAAGATCGATCAGATACCGGACGGCGCGTTTTGGCGATGCGCGTACCTTGAAACGATCGAGCTGCACGACGCGATTAAATCGATCGGCGCGCGCGCGTTTCGACATTGCGACAAACTGCAATCGATACGTCTGCCAAGCTCGCTCGAAGTCATTGGGGAAGACGCGTTCCATTCGTGCGCGTCGCTACGTAATATAACGCTTCCCAAATCGCTCGTGGAACTCACGCCCTCTTCCTTCTATAATTGCGGCGCGCTCGAGGAGTTCGAGGTTGAGGACGGATCAGACTACTTCAGCGCGCGCGACGGCGTTCTACTGGCGAAAAGGGAACGCGAACTGGTATGCTATCCTTCGGGCAAACACGACTCAGCGTACGCGATTCCGGAAAGCGTGATAACGATAGCGGAAAACGCGTTCTCGACGCCGCGCGAGCTGAAGCTCGTTATTCTACCGGCGACGTTGCGCGAGATCAAGCCGAACGCGATCGATAAGGACCTTGCGGTGAGGGTCTACCAGGGCTCGTACGGGCACAAGTGGGCGCGTCGACATAATCGTAATTTCACGGTGATCGGCTAGTCTAGCGAGCGAGCTTTCATGAAAGTGATAAAAATATAAAAAAAGAGGGTGGACGTACCGGCGATATGTGTTATAATGCGCTCGTCGGTTGTGATTGACCGACGGTTTGATCGCGGGATGGAGCAGTTGGTAGCTCGTGAGGCTCATAACCTTGAGGTCGTAGGTTCAAGTCCTACTCCCGCAACT
>ONJR01000147.1 GCA_900318195.1 uncultured Planctomycetota bacterium | reverse complement strand
TGCGCTATTCGAGATCAATGAAATCATGTTGGCGTAATAAGGGGAATCAACGACTTCTGTAGAAAAGCGAGCCACAAAGTGGCGGGGGAAACGTCGCGCAACTGCGGCGCGGAAGGGGAACGTCGTTTATTAATGCGGCGCGGAAGAGGAATGCGGATTATTAACCCAATGCGGATTGCTTGGGCTAGTAGCGCCATTCATTTATACGTTCCGAGCGCTTCCGTAGAAAAGCGCAATAACGTCGTCGAGTTCTTTTATTGACTAATCTAGCAAACTCGAGCTTGAAAACGCGCCGCGTAAATGTTAAGATAGAGTCGAGTTCAATGCGTAACGCGCCGGAGAACGCGCTCTGACGCGTCGCGACAACAATCTACGCGCAATCGCGCGCGACGAGAAAGGATAGGACAACGATGACGCGAGATAATTTCGATCGAAGAGAATTCATTAAGAGGAGCGCTATTCTAGGCGCTATGGCGACCATGACGACGGAACAATGGTCGAACGCGCAAGCGGAAGAGTCGACCGCCCAACCGGCGCCAAGTTTCGCGAAAGCCGCGCCCGTGTGGGCTAAGGGGCGCGCGGAAGAAATGAACGTTACGCTCGCCTTCTCCGCCGCGTTTGAACTACGCGACGCCAACGACGTCGCCAACGCGATACTGCGCGTTACCGGCGCGTCCTGCTATCGCATTACCGTGAACGGCAAGTACGCGGGCTACGGTCCGGCGCGCGGTCCGCACGGGTGGTTCAGAATTGACGAATGGAAAATCGGCGACAAGCTGATCTCGGGTCAAAACTTCGTTACGATCGAGGTCGCCGGCTACAACAGCAACAGCTTCGACCTACTCGACCAACCGTCCTTCCTGCAGGCGGAAATCGTCGACGGCAAAGGTCGGGTCGTCGCCGCGACGCTAGCGTCCCCTGCGCGATCGATCGTTCCCTTTACCGCGCTCGACTTCACCGGTATTCGCGTGCAAAAAGTCCAGCGCTACAGCTTCCAGCGCCCCTTTATCGAGGTCTACAACCTCCACGAACGCACGATCGAGAGCTTCGAGGACGTCGAACTAGAGCGCCAGCCCGAAGTAAAATACCTGCCGCGCCGCGCCCCTTACCCGGAATTCACTATCTACGAGCCCAAAGCGTGGCTCAAACGCGGTACCGTCGCCGTCGACCCGGACTTTAAAAACTTCTGGCGCGATCGCTCGCTCGTCAATATCGGTCCGGAACTCAAAGGGTACAAGCTAGACGAACTCGAAGTCGTACTCTCGGACGAAGTCCAACGCCTCAAAACAACCTTCAGCGACGACAAGCCGTTGGAACTAGGCGCGACTTTCAAGGAAGGCGACGTGCAAATCGTCGATTTCGGCGCCGAATACTGCGGATTCTTCGGCATGCAGGTCGCGACAAAGGGCGAGACGGAAATCGTACTGACCTTCGACGAAATTCTCAACTCGGAAGGGGACGTCAACTTCCTAAGACTAGGCACGTGCAGCGCCATTAAGTGGTCGATCGACGTCGACGAGCCGAACCGACCCCTCGAAGCGCTGTCCCCGCAGGTCGGAAGATACGCGAAAATTCACTGTCTCAAAGGCTCCTTCACTCTCAATAAGTTCTTCCTGCGCGAATACGCCTACCCGAAGACGCGCGACGCGTCCTTCGACTGCTCCGACAAGCGGCTAAATAAAGTCTATCAAGCGGCGGCGCTCACCTTCCGTGAAAACTCCGTCGACGTCTTTATGGACTGCCCGCACAGAGAACGCGCGGGATGGCTGTGCGACAGCTTCTTTACCGCCCGCTCAGCGTTCGACTTCACCGGCAAGACCGATATCGAAACCTCGTTCTTCGAAAACTACATGCTGCCCGACAGCTTTAAATGCCTGCCCGACGGAATGCTGCCCATGTGCTATCCCTCCGATCACTACGACGGAGTTTATATTCCCAACTGGGCTATGTGGTTCGTCGTCGAGCTAGGCGAGTACGTCAAGCGCGACTGCGATCCGAAAATCGTCAATGGACTTGAAAAGAAGATCGAGAAACTACTCGCGTTCTTCAAGAAGTACGAGAACTCCGACGGACTCCTCGAGAAACTGCCAAGCTGGGTCTTCGTCGAATGGTCCAAAGCGAACGATTTCGTTCAGGACGTCAACTATCCGAGCAATATGTGCTACGCCGCCGTACTCGAGACCGCCGGCAAGCTATATAAGAGGGACGAATGGCTCAAGCGCGCGGAAGAAGTGCGTGAAAAGGTGCGCGAACAGTCATTCGACGGAGAGTTCTTCGTCGATCACGCCGTACGAAAGGAAGACGGCTCGCTCGAAATTCTGCGCGATCGCTCCGAAATTTGCCAGTATTTCGCATTCTTCTTCCGCACCGCGACCCCGGAATCGCACCCTGAATTGTGGAAAACGCTTATCGAAAAGTTCGGTCCGCATCGCGCTGAAAAGGGCGACTACCCTGAGGTGCACAAAGCGAACGCGTTCGTCGGCAACGTCCTGAGACTGGAAATCATCGCTATGGCGCGGCGCGGCGACCAACTGCTCGACGAATCGCTCGCGTACAACGAGTACATGGCGGATCGTACTGGCACGCTATGGGAAAACGACCTCGATTACGCAAGTTGCAATCACGGATTCGCGTCGCACGTCGCGCACGTCTTCTATCGCGATATTCTCGGAATCGCGAACGTCGACTGCGACGCGAAGAAGATCGAAATTCGCGTTCCGAAGATTGAATCGCTAGAATGGTGCGCCGGCGTGCGACCGGTTCCAGGAGGCGCGATTAAACTGCGCTGGGAAAAAGACGGCGCGAAAACGCGATACGCGCTCGAAACGCCGGAAGGATACGACGTCAACGTAACGGGCGACGTCGAACTCGAACGCGCGTAAAACTAACGTCGCACGCAATTTACTAGGCGCTCCACGCGTTCCGCGAGTGGAGCGCTTTTAGCTACCAAACGAGAGATAGGAGAATCGTAATATGCCGCAAGCCACGCGACGAGACTTTTTGAAAACGAGCGCGCTCGCGCTAACGTGCGCCGCAACGCCAACCCTGTACGGCGCCGACGTTGTGCGCGCAAACGACTTGACCGCTAAGGACGCGCCGAAATTTCAAGCGGCGGAACCCGTCTGGGCGAAGGGACGCGCGGAAGAGATGAACGTTACGCTCGTCTTCAGCGCGAAAGTAACGCTGCCGTCGGACGTTGCGCTCAACGATTTCATACTGCGCGTTACGGCGTCCTCAATTATGCGTTTAAAAGTCAACGGTCGTTATGCGGGCTACGG
>ONJR01000142.1 GCA_900318195.1 uncultured Planctomycetota bacterium | reverse complement strand
AGCGAACGATAGCGCGAATCGACGGCGAGTCCGCCGTTGTTGTGCTGCGCGCAGACCCCGATTTCGAGCCGCTCTTTCTTCAAATCGATTCCATAATCGCGATAGAGCGTGATCGCGTTAGGATTCATCTTCTGCAGACGCGCGAGCGGAGTCGAGACGCGCGCGTGCGATCTTTCAAGATACTCGCGCGCTTCCGCGCCAAGCTCGTCGAATCGAAAATCGCCGGGATCGCTTCTAAAGTCCAGAAAGACGCGGCGTCCTAGAACTTCCGTCTCGTAGAATACGCACAGATCGATTAAAGAAGATCCGCCGATCGCCTTGCGCGCGTCGAACGGCCACTGGTAACCTTTAAGAAAGACCATGTCGTTCATTGCGCTAACCGACGGAAAATACGCGCGGAGGAACTCGCGCTCGTCGCCGCCGTCCGAAGTCGTCGAAATAAAACGCGGTAGACACTGCATATACGTGCCCGATACGTTCCACCGGAATTCCTTCAAACCGTTCTCCGGTCCGATCTCAAGTTTGAACTTACGTCCCTCTAAACGAGTAAACGACGCGAGTCCAAATTGACTCTCCGGCAACCCGCGCGCAACCGCGCCAAGCTCCAGCGCCAGACCGATCGCGCCAGTATGACACTCTGGATAGACGCTGCGCGCGTAGAGACCGCCTGGTCCGCCCGTCGCAAGAATAACGTTCTCCGCCTTAATCGCTTCCAACGAACGATTGTGCTTATTCACGAACACCGCGCCCAAAATGCGTCGTCGGGGCGGCTCCGTACCGTCTGAGGGTTCCAGCGCGGGAGTCGCTAAAAGTTGGACCGCGACTCGACCGTCGTAGACCGTAATATCGCGGCTCTTGATCTCCGCTAAAAGCGCTTTGCACATTTCGCGCGAAGTGTACGGTCCGCAACTCGTCGCGCGACAGCAGGGATCGTGATCCGTCTTGTAGCCGGCGTACTGACCGTACGCGTCGTGCGGAAAAGGAACGCCAAGCTCGACCAGACGCATGAAAGCGCGCAACGAGTTCGCCGACTCCACCAGCGCGACGTCCCCGTCCGCCCCGCCCGATTGCACGTACGTCTCGGCAAGCGCGCGTGGGGAATCGGGAGTCGCGCCGCAAACGCCCAATTTATAGTACGTCTGCTTATCGCTGCCGGCGTTGAGCGATACGCTGTCGAAAACGCTTTCAGTTACGACGATCGCTTCCTCGTTGAGTTCGTCCAAACGCAACGCCGCAGCAAGACCTGCCGCGCCCGCGCCAATCACGAGCGTCTTGGATTTAGATCCGATTAACTTCATACTAACTCTCGATGATTCAAAAGATTAAAGTCGACCAATATCCATTCCGCCGCCAACGTCGATCGATTGACCCGTCGAATACGGCAAATCGCCCCTGAGCAACATGGCGACCGCTTTACCAACGTCTTCCGGTAGTCCCCAACGCGGCTGTAACGTCAAGCCCTCGGCGATCAATTTGTCGTACTTCGCCGTAACCGCCGACGTCATATCCGATTTAATAATCCCAGGTCGAACCTCGTAAACGGGAATATTGTATTCCGCTAACCGCACCGCCCAAAGTTTCGTCGCCATAGCGACCCCAGCTTTAGAAAGACAGTACTCGCCCCGACTAACGCTCGCTACGGTCGCTGAAACGCTGCAGATATTAACGATCGCCGCCGAAAAGTTCGCGTTCAACTCCTTGCGCGCCACCATATCGCGCGCGACAAGTTGCGTGAGGAAATACGGTCCCTTCAGATTGATATTCATAACGCGATCGTAACTCTCCTCGCTCGCTTCCAGAATATCCGCGCGAACAAGGGGCGCTACGCCCGCGTTATTCACCAGCGCGTTGAGCTCCCCGAAAGATTCGAGCGCCTGACCGACGAGTCGCTCGCGATCGCTCGAACTCGAAACGTCGCACTGAAAGTAACGCGCCTGCACGCCGTAACGACTCGAAATCTCCGACGCCTGCTCGCTACGCTCGTCAACCGGCGCGCGACCGCAAAACGCAACGTTCCAACCTTCGCGAGCGAGCGCCTCGACTATTCCCTCGCCTATCCCGCGACCGCCGCCTGTGACCAACGCGTTCTTCATTCTTCTTCTCTCCTGTAAAATCGCTAAACCTCTCGGAACGACTTAATCGTCCTCGTCAGACTTCTCCTTCGTAAAGAGCAACGCCGCGCCAAAAAGCGCGACGATCGCGACAAAACCGACCCCGACAAAGATAAGCAACCGCGCGCGGCGACCAAGAGGCTTCTCCGACTCGTCGGCGACCTCGCCCGTCGTGTCCGGTCCAAACTTACCTTCGTAGAAACTCAGAAACGCTTCTTCGTTGTCAAAGGTCTGGCTCGGCGCGTCGGCGTCCCCCCAAATATGATAAAGACGCTTCTGCTTCTCGTCCATCCGCCCCTCCGGCCAAACGTCTTCCGTTACGACCATATTCGCCGGAAAGTGAAACACGTCGAAATTATCCGACGGTAGATTGATCGACACGGATCGAATACGCGTCTTAACGAGGGAACTACCGCTAAAGGGAGAATGTACCCGCATCTCGACGTTCGTGGGAAACCAAACGCCGTTCGTCGCCTGCTTGTAGTCCTCCACGTAATATTCGTTAATGATCTTCGCCTCGCTCTTGTCCTCACGCTCCATGATGATCGTAAGCTGATAGCCCGAAAGCGCGCCGCCCTTGGTTAAATTAAAAGAAAGATAGAGCGTCCACGATTTAATGCGCGCGTTAATTAACTTGACGGCGACCTCGTCTTTAATTTCAAGCTGCACGATCTCCTCCGCGCGCTCGTTTTTAACGCGGCTGACAAGTCGAGACTTATACTTCTTAACGAGCTCTGTGAGCGGTAAGAGATCATGCTCGGAAGGAACCGAAAAATAGCGCGGCAACGGACACAGGCTCCAGAATCGCCAATGCTTAAAGAGATTCGAAACGTTCGCGCGAACGCCCTGACGTCGCAATTGATAATAGTCCTCCAATTTGACGTCTTCCAGAGGATAGCTCGCAAGCGGCTCGACGAGTTCGTACGTCTTATGACCGTCGTAATAACATTCAGAATGAACCTCGATCGTTTTGAGCGCCTCGCGCGGCGTCGGCTCGGGATTCTCTTTCTTCTTCTCGTCCTCCTTCGTCGGAGGGGGAAAGATATACGACTGACGCGACTCGATTATGCGCGCGCGATCGCCGACGACCTCCCACGTGCAACCGTCGTAATTGTCGTTCGTCGTCTTCGAGCGAAAGAGCTGACTGTACTCGATACGAAGCGATTCGACGTCGTTCCACTGTTTCTCGAACAGCTGCGCCATCTCGTCGACCGTGCCAATATCGGCGCGCGCGGCGCTTACGGAGGTCAACGCCGTCACTACAAGAGTCAAAAGGAGCGTCGTCAAAAGTCGCTTCGTCATGCTTCTGTCCTTAACTAACGCGTCGCGCCGACGCGCGGTCACATCGCGCGGTTATACGCGCAATTTACGATTCTTGTACAAAACGCCCCATGCGGCGTTCCAAAAGTTCCAACCACAACCGCTCGTAACGGCGCGTTGTCGACTCTACGCTAAATTCCGCGCATACGCGCGAACGGTTCAACGCGCCCAAACGAGCGCGCAATTCGTCGTCCGAGAGCAGACGCGAAAGACGCGCGCGCCAGTCGCCGGTCAGAACCGCGCCGCTCGTCTGATACGCGACGTTCTCGCCGAGAATCTCGGCGACCCCTTCCACGTCGCGGCACAAACAAGCCTTACCGAGCGCGCAAGCCTCTAACAGCGCGTTCGGCATACCCTCCCAGCGCGAAGGAAGAAGGAATAAATCCGAGTCCGCGAGCAAACGGCGAACGTCGGATCGCCAGCCGGCAAGGTAGACGAAGTCTGCGAGTCCAAGCCGGTCGACCTGCGCGGCAAGTCGCGCGCGATCCTCGCCGTCCCCGACAAGCCAAAGCTCCCAATCGCGCATTACATCCCGCGTTGCCCAGCCGCTCGCGCTCGCCAAAAGCTCGTCGAAACCCTTCTGGCGCGTCAGACGACCGATCCCGATCATGCGCTTGCGACCGCGACCGAATGGCAATGGGGGCGGCGCGCCAACTGCGGTCAAGTCGTCCGACGTGATATGGACGCCGTTCGGTATGGAATACACGCGATCAGCCGGAACGCCGGCGCTCTCGCGCGTAAAGCGTGCGACCGACTCGCCGACGCATACCCAAGCGTCGACAAGACCGCGCGTCCAACGATCAAGCGCCAAACGCAGACGACTGTCCCGCTCTGCGACGCGCACGCCGGAACACACAAGCGGCACGCCGGCTAAACGACCAGAGAACCGACCCAAAATGTTCGCGTGGTACATGAACGACTGTAGAATCGAATACCCGCCGTCCTTCAGGCGTCGCGACAACGCGCGCGCGACCCTAGGAAAGTCGAGCGCGCGACGACCGCCCAGTTCAACCGTCTCCACGCCGCGCGCGACCAACTCCGGGGCAAGCGAGCGCGCGCGATCAGACTCGCGACCGCTGAGCGAAAAGACCGTCGGCTCAAAGCGCGCGCGATCAAGAGTCGTTGCAAGCTGAAACATAGCGCGCTCGGCGCCGCCAACCGCGAGTTCCGTAATTACAAGAGCTACCTTGATCCGCTCCACGACGCACGCACCTTACCTAAACGAACGTTCCCAACCTAGCACGCGTTCGCGGGCGCCGCAAACGCTCAATATCATAATACGCCGATTCGCCCCTTTTTTCAAGCGGAACCTTGCGATTTTCACACTCTTTCCGCCAACGCGTAAATAATAAAAAGCAAAAGATCGGAAAAATACATAAGCCGCGAACGAGAAGACAAGACAAACGGTCGAAATGCGACGATCGTAACGCTCGCGACTAAAAAAGAGAACTGGAAAAAAGAACGACTCGACCCTTTTTTTTACCCGCGCATCCGTTATAATATGCACATTCGTTCAGCGTCTACGCGCAGACGACGTCGCCGCGCGTAGCTTCGCTTAATTCGCGTGGCGCGGCGTTCGTAGGATTGACACATTGAGCAGATTACTAGACAAAATCATTTCAGCCTTCTCGCACTCGAAAACAGACGCGCGCAGTCGAACCAAGGCGCGCAAAGGGAACGAATCAGCGGCGAGTAACGAGACGACTCAAAAGGAACAGAAAGCGGAGGAAGTCGTCGTCGAAGAAAAGCAAATTCAATGCGCAAACGATCAGGAAACTGCGCTGGACGACAATTGCGGCTCGGAACTCGACCAATACGACTACCACCTGCCGGAACGCCTCATCGCGCAGTCCCCGCGTTCTGTACGCGACCACGCAAGAATGATGGTCGTCGACCGCCAAACCGGAAAGATAAGCCACGCGCTCGTGCGCGATATCCTCAACTATCTTCGACCGGAAGACGCTATCGTACTCAATAACACCAAAGTCCTGCCCGCAAGACTCATGGGAAGACGCGCTAATACGAACGGACGATGGGAAGGTCTCTTCCTCGACCACGACGAACACGACTTCTGGGAAATCATGTCGAAAACGCGCGGAAAATTGCGTCAGGGCGAACTCATTGAGCTACTCCTGCCAGGCGGAGGCGGCGAACGCTTTTTAAGGGTCGTTGGACACACCGCTGAGAAAACGCTCATTGTGCGACCTGAACTAGAAGAAGGCGAAACAACGTACTCGTTCCTAGAACGCGTCGGATGGACCCCCATTCCGCCCTATATTCGAGGCGGAATTATGACCCCTAGCGATCGCGACGACTATCAGACGGTCTACGCGAAAGAGCCCGGCGCCGTCGCCGCCCCTACCGCTGGATTGCACTTCACCAAAGAGTTGCTCGAGCAAATCGAGGCGCTAGGCGTCGCTATCTGCCCTGTAACGCTCCACGTCGGAGCCGGCACGTTCAAACCGATTACGGCGACGAAACTCGCGGAGCATCATATGCATTCTGAGTTCGCGTCCATCTCGGAGGACGTCGTGCGTACGATCGAAGATCGCAAGGCGCGCGGAGGACGCGTCGTCGCGATCGGAACCACGTCCGTGCGTACGCTGGAGTCCGCTAGCAACGCGCGACCCGACGGAACGATCGACTCCTCCGGCAATAACGATCTTAAATTGCGACCGTTCGCTGGTCAAACCGATCTCTTTATTCGCCCGCCGTACCGCTTCAAAACGGTCGACGTCATGTTCACGAACTTCCACCTTCCGAAATCGACGCTGATCATTCTCACGCGCGCGTTCGGAGGCGACGAACTCATTAAACGCGCGTACCAAGAGGCGATCGCGGAAGATTATCGCTTCTACAGCTACGGCGACTCGATGTTAATCCTGTAACGACGCGCGCGAAGGAAACGGGAAGCGCAACGCGTGAAGATTTTGATTTATTGAAACTAATAGGGAAACGATATGGCGTCAAAAAATTCGTCCGAAACTAAACGATCGACCGAGAACAACCAAGAGGACGCGCAACAGTCGGGCGTCGGCGGCGCTATTGTCCGATACGGTATCGTTATCGTGTTGTGCTTCTTCTTTCTGAAGCCTTATCTGTTCAAGGCAAAGGAAGCGCCGATCGCGCCGCAAACCTTTAAAGTGCGCGGCGAAACAATGGGCACAACCTGGAACGCAGCGATCGCGGCGTCCCCTACGCGCGTCGTCGAACTCAACGCGCAAGGCGTCGCCGACGATAAGAAAGCGCCCGACGAGTCCTTTGACTCATGCGAAGAATTCCTCGCGCGCATTATCCAAGGCAAACTCGATTTCGTCGATTCGATCGCCTCGACCTATCGTCCCGACTCGCAACTCTCGCTCTTCAATCGCTCGGAATCTACCGACTGGTTCGAGGTCGACGAGGAGCTCGCGCGCGTCGTTAAGGTCGCGCTCGACGTCGCGCGCAAGACGGGGGGCGCGTTCGATCCCACCGTCGCGCCGCTCGTCAATCTGTACCGATTCGGTCCCAATAAAACGCCTATCGCCGAACTACCAAGCGACGAAACGATCAACGAAATTAAGAAAAGCATTGGATACGATAAAATTGAGACGCGATTGGATCCGCCCGCGATACGCAAGACGACTCCCAGCGCGACCCTTGATCTATCGGGCGTCGCCAAAGGGTTCGCCGTCGATCTCGTCGCGCAGGCGCTCGAAGAACTCGGGTTCGAAGATTACATGATCGAAGTCGGCGGCGAGATTCGCGCGCGCGGGCTGAAGGTCGACTCTTACGCCAACGCGCAAACGCCGTGGACGCTCGGGATTCAAACGCCCGAGGTGCGCGCAAAGGACGACGAGACGACGTCACGATCGCCCGATATCTATCGATTCGTACGCTTTCCGAATCGCGAAACGTCCGGCGCGCTCGCGACGAGCGGCGACTACAATAACTACCTGACCTGCGGCGCCGTGCGGTTCTCGCACATTATCGACCCTCGCACCGGCAAGCCGACCGAAATAGTCGCCTCCGACGCGCCTGACGCAAGCGAACGACTCGGCTCCGTCTCCGTCTTCTCGACCGACGTGCGCGAATTAACCTGCGCGCAAGTCGACGCGTATGCGACCGCGTTCTTTGTCCTCGGCGAGGACGAAGGCCTGAAACTCGCGAACGAACTGGAAATTCCCGTTCTATACCTGCTGCGCTCCGACGACGCCGCGACCTCGGTGCGCGAAAAGAGTTCGCGCGCGTTTCAAATGAAGGTCGATTCAAGATTTAGCTCGGAACCCTACTCCAACGAGCAGCAAGCTGAAGCGAACTAATAGAGAAGCGCTAGGCGCCGCGGCGATTAAGCTCGGCGCGGCGAAAGGATACGTCGCGTCGCCAATCGACGCGGACAACGACGTGAACGCCGTCGCTCGCGCGACGCGCAGAGTGACCTCAGAGAGAATTCATCATGGCAAAAAACGTATTTGCACACACCGTAATTCGCGCGTCGGCCGGCTCCGGCAAAACCTATCGGTTAAGCGCCCGCTTTTTGCAACTGCTGCTCGCTGGAGTTCCCGTTGACTCCATTCTAGCGACGACCTTTACGCGTACGGCGGCGTTCGAGATCCAGAGCCGCATCCTTGAAAGGCTCGCCAAGGGCGCGCTCTCCGACGAGGGCGCCCAAGCGCTCTCCGCACAACTCTCGAGCGAGGGACATGAATACAAGGTTTCGCGCGAACGACTACGTGATCTAACGGTCGAAATTACGCGGTCTATTGATCGCCTGCGCGTCAGTACGCTCGACGCGTTCTTTATGCGCATCGCGACTGGATTTCAATTCGAAATCGGTATGCCGCCCGCATGGAGTATCGCAGACGAAACGGACAACAAAGCTCTCCTACAACGCGCGCTACAAGCGACCTTCGCGCAAACCGACGCGCGCGGCGCTCATGAGTTCGCTAAAAGACTATTCAAAGGCGAGAGCAAAAGGAACGTCGAATCGCAAATCCTTGCCATTGCTGATAAATCGCTCGAAATCTTCCGAGAATCTAGCGCCGAAGCTTGGAACGATTTGACTCGCTATATACCCGATTCCGACGAGCTTGATACGTGCGTTGAGAAATTAATGGCGGCTGAACTGCCGAGAAAAAAAAAGGCAAATTTAAAGAGCGCTGACCCGAGGGATCTGCATGATTCGCGTCT
>ONJR01000220.1 GCA_900318195.1 uncultured Planctomycetota bacterium | reverse complement strand
GTAACGCGCGCGTCGAATCAAGAGAAGATCCAAGCGCGCCTTGAACGGAGCGCCGTTCCGGCGCTATCGCGACTGCCGCGCGCGCGTTACGGACAGGTCGCGCTGCTCTTTTTCGCGCTGATCGCCGCATTGGTCGTCGCCGGGGCGCTGATCGATTTCAAGTCGATCTGGCGGTTCCTGCGCTATCGGCTGTACGGCGAATTCTTTCAAGCGCCGATCTCCGCGCTCGTTAGTCGCGGGGAATTCGACCCGAAACTACTCCTTGGACCCGCGCTTATACTCGGCGCTATTATAGTCGCGTACGTTGTCAAAAAGCGGCGCGGTAAGCTCGTTGCGCTAATTATAGCGACTTGCGGCGTCGCGCTCGTCGACCAGAGCGCGCGCGCCGAACTCGCGCCTCGAATACCCCTTGGCGATAAGAGAATTCAGATCATTGTTCCTGCGGAATACGACGCTGCGCTCAACCCGGAAGCCGTTTCGGAAACCCCGTCCGTTAAGAACCAAGACGGCGGATACGACGCCAACGACGCGATCGTTAAATGCTTTGCGCAAGCGGCGTTTATTCCGAAATCAATATCGAAACTTAACCCGCCGATTCCATTTCGACTGCGAACGCCCCTTAAGGTCGTGTCGGGGAAAAAATACCCGTTAATTATCTGGTTCCACGGCTACGGCGAGAGCGTCGGGGACAATCGTCGGCACCTAGCGCATTTGCACCGCGCGATTCAAGCGTTTGTCGGACCGGACGCGCTCGACTTCTATATGATCGCGTTGCAACTGCCGAACCTCGAGACCGTGTGGACGTCGCCGACGAACAGAGACGAGCATCATCCTGAGGAAACGTACGTCGACCTGGTTTCTGAAATCTTTCACGCGGCGCTTGAGGAATTGCCGATCGATCCGGATCGAGTCGAGGTGATAGGCATATCGTCCGGCGCGTGCGCGGCGTGGCTCTTTACGGCGTCTCACGCCGACGAGCTCGCGTCCCTCGTCGCATTTTCCGCGACGGTCGACGACGCGCTTCGCCCTAAAGATTTTACCAAGCTCTCGATTTGGACGTTCAATAACGAAGGGGACGTTGGCGCGCAGCCTGACAAGCCGCTCGCGTTTGCTGAAAAAGTCAATAAGTTAGGGGGCAATATGTACGTAACGGCGAAGCCTTACGGTCAGCACGACACGTGGTCCGGCTCGCTCGGCAAAAAGGAAGTTATCGCATGGTCCGTTAGCCAGTCGCGAACCGGGGTCGGTCGCCTGCAGGACGTTCCGTATCCGCGTCGATCTTGGCTCGAAATCGGCGTGAAGTTCATTTTGCCATTGCTACTCGTCGCGTACTTTGCACGACGCATAGCGCGCGCTCGACGCGATAAGCAAGGCGTCGAGAGCGCTACGAGCGAGATCGAGTCGGCGACCGAACTCGCGGACGCGCAAGGGTAGCGCGCTTCGTTAGCGAGCGGCGCGATTGAGTACGGCGATAATCCAGCGCGCAAGCAGCGCGATATTAGCCGCCAGTATTGCAAGCGCGCCGAGCGTAATCACGAGCGCTATATTGCTGTAGCGTCCGTAGCCGAAGAGCGTCTTAAATTGGAACCAGGAATATCGAAAGAATTCCGTGCGAAGAAGCGCCGCGACGCACCACGCTTCGATCGTTACAAAGGTTAGCAAGACGGTTAGGCGCCGCGCGCATAGAAGGTCGTCCTCGTCTTCGAGTCTTTCCGTGCGATACGCGTAGATTGCGTAGCCGAGATACGCGAGCGTCGCGAACGTTACGCACGTCGCGATCCAAGTAGCGCCGCTCCACGACGTTACGTCGAACGCCGAGGTCAGCGCCTTGCCGAACCAAGTGTGCGCAAGGACGTTAGGGTCGATTAAGCCAAATATGATCAGAAGCGCGCCGCCGAATAGTAGCATAACGTCTTCTCGCGAGAATTTCCACCAAGGCTCGTTCATTTCATTTCCTCCGCGAATATACCGGGTTGGCGCTGATCTAAGTTTCACCGAGCGCGCGCCGTGTGCGAGCGCGCGTTCCTCTTGAGCGCGTAGCGCGCTAATCACGCTCCTACGCTACGCTTTCTGATCTTCATTATAATCCCGGAGAGAATAAGCACAACGCCGAGCGCCGTCGCGCCGAGTCGAATAGGCGATTTCCAGACCGGGGTCGACGGAATAATTCGCTCGGTCGAACCTTCCTTCATGAATGGGATTTTGGCGTCGGTCGCTTTCTCGTAGTTGTAATACGTTTTAGTAAACGTATCGTGAATTAACGCCGAATCGTCGAGTTCAAGCGCTTCGAGAGTGAATTTCTCCTCGGGAATTTTCTGATTAATCTGTCCGTCGAGCATTTCAAAATACACGAAGTTCGGTAGAATT
>ONJR01000140.1 GCA_900318195.1 uncultured Planctomycetota bacterium | reverse complement strand
CGTCGTCGCGCTAGAAAAGAGCGGTTTTTCACGCCGCCGTCGAGTCGAGCGCTTGCAAAGACGGATTCGGCGTTTATACTAACCTCAACGCCTGTTGTCGTTCGGCGGGCGCATTCGCACATTACGCCTTGATACGGAGGAATCGATAGCTATGAGAAAACTACTTGGAATAGCGGCGCTCGCGCTGTGCGTTGCGTTCGCGAGTCGCGTGGTTGCGCTCGGAGAAGAATACTGGATTTATTTCGGAACTTCGACCGATAAAACGACGCCCGAGATGGACGCGAACAAGATTCCGCGCTCCGAGGGAATCTACGTCGGTAAGTTCAATACCGAGACGGGCGCGACTACCGACGTGCGCCTCGCGTTGCCCGCGCGCTCGTCCGGCTACATCGCGACGGTTCCGGATAAGAATCGTCTCTATTTTGTCGGCGCGCTCGACGGTAAAGACGGCTGGGCGAACGCGTACGCGTGCGAAGTCGATCGCAAGACGGGCGATCTAAAGGTTCTGAACGGCGTTCCGACGCAAGGTCAGGGCGTGTGCCATACGAGCGCGCGCCCGGACGGTAAATTCCTAACGGCTGCGAACTATTCGAGCGGCGATTTTTCCGTGATGAAGCTTAATGCGGACGGCTCGATTGCGGGCGTAACCGCGAAATATTTCCGCGACGGCTCCGGACCGCTGACGCGTCGCCAGAATCATCCTTACGGTCATTCCTCCTATTTCGTCACAACGGACGGCGTCTGCCGGCTCTTTATGAGCGATCTCGGCTCGGATCGAATCTACGTAGCGCGCGTCGACGAGGAGACGGGCGAACTAACGGAAGACCCAGCGATTCCGTATCTCGCGACTCCCGCCGGCGCAGGTCCGCGTCATTTGGATTTCGCTACGGACGCCGCCGGTCGACTCGTCGTTTTCTCAATCAACGAGCTCGATTCGACCTTCTCGGCGTTCCAACTCGATTTCAAAGCGGGTACAAGCGCGCTCCTTGGAACCTGGACGACGCTCGAAGAGAAATATCGGGAGAAGCTAACGGACGAAGAGTCGCTCGTCGACGGTAAGACGTACACGTACGGCAATAAGACGGCGGCGATTGCGGTCGAGACGTTGCCGAACGGTAAGCGCGTCGTTTACGCGACGAATCGCGGGCAGAATACGATCGTCGTATTCGACGTCGAGCCGTTGCTAGCGCGGGACGCACGCGAGGGACTTACGCCGAAGTTGCTACAGCGCGTGTCGAGCAACGGCAGTTACCCACGTTTCGCCATGCTCGATCCCACGAACCAGTACTATATCGTGAGCAATAAGAAGTCCGGCAGCGTGTACACGTACAAGATTGATCCAGAGACAGGCGTTCTCTCCCTTGCGTTCGACAAGCCGATTCAACTCGCTTGGGTCCTTGCCGGCGGTTTTATTCCGGTCGAGAAGTAGGGTCGCCGTTATGAAACTCAAAGCTTTTATGAAGCAAACGCGCCTCTTAGAGGAGTTGCTCATGGATAATTTCGACGCGACTGGCGCGACGTTTGCGGCGAAGGTTATTTCGGCGGAGTCGCAACTTCCGAAGGGAATTGTCGAGAAGTTGTCCTTTATAGCGAATCTTTACGACGGCGCGAAGGAAGGCAAGCCGCTTTCGCCGACCGATCTTAAGCAAGCGGGATACTGGATTAACGCGGCGTATCCTTACTTATCGAACGGCGTTCCCATGCCTCCCAGCGCGACGTCGCGCGTTCTGAAGCGTCTGGTTCATCTCGTCGTTCTAGCGTTAGCGGCGTTCGCCGCATGGTATTTTTTGCGACAAAATTAAGGCGCGTATTGCGCGTCGAACTATAATTAAGGAAACGTTAATTGCAGGCAATCGACGACAGAACGGAAGAATTATTGCGCGCGCTTGGCTTATCGCGTTTCGAGGAGATCTTCGTAACGGCGCCGCGCGAAGCGCGAGGTCTCGGCGAGGCGAGCGGTTCGTCGCCAGGGTTGAGTTTGGGCGTCAAGCTGAGCCCATTTGGGGAAGAACTTTCCTTTTTGGGCGCCGGATTGTACGATTATCTCGGCAGTCACGCGCTCGAGGAGCAGGTCGCGCGCATGAACATCTTTCAGTTCGGCGGCGCGTCTTTGGAGCGTAGCGCGAACGCGCTGGAGGCGCTCGCGCGTTATGAGCGCGCGGCGGCGCGCGTCGCCGGTATGGACGTCGCGACGGCTTCCTTCTATCGACACGACTCAGCGGTCGCGCGCGCGTGCTGTCTTGCGGCGGAGACGACTGGGCGTCGCCTCGTTCTGACCTCGACGACGGTTAGTCCCGAGCTTCGAATCATGACGGAGCGTTACGCCGCAGCCGGACTTATTGAGTTGCGCGCGTTGGGCGAGCGGGACGGTCTTACCGATCTGGACGAACTCGCGGAGCTTGTCCAGACGCGCGAAATTGCCGACAATCTTGCGGCGACGCTAACGCAGTATCCTAATTTTTACGGCAATCTTGAACGTCTCAATCGCATCGTCTCGTTGACGCGTTCCGCAGGCGCGTTGGCGATCGCGGTCGTCGAACCTTCTTCGGCGTCGGGTTTGAAGTCCGCGCGCGATTGGGGATTCGATTTAGCGGTCTGGGACGCTCGTCGCGCAGGCGCGTGCCTGCGCTCTTGCGGGACGCACTTGGGCTTTATAGCGGCGCCTCGCGAGTTCCTTGACGTCGCGCCGTCGCGTTACGTGATTCCGTTTGAGAACGAGTACGGCGAGCGCGGGCTACGATTGACGTTGAGTTCCGTTTCCGGCGCGGCGCATAGCGAGTCGGTTCATCCCGAGGACGGTTATTTTGCGCTCCTTGAACTTGCGCGCTTAGCGTACGTTGAGTCGCGCGATCTCGAACGATCTTCCTTTCAGTCTCGTGAACTTGCGGTCTACGCGCGCGAGGGATTATCGCGCGCAGGGTTCGAGTTTCATCACGGCGCGCCGTTCTGGCGCGAATTTGCGGTCAAGGTCGACGATCCTAGCGGCATGAACGCGTACCTCCGGCGTTGGGGCGTTATTGGCGGGTTCGAGTTGCCGGACGGACTGCTCCTTGCGTTTACGGAAAAGCGCGTTAAGGACGAGGTCGACGAGTTGATTTACTTTATGAAGGAATACCAGTTCAACGGCGCGCGCTAGCGTCGTCTGCGCGTTAAAGAAAGGAGCGTCAAATGGCGTCGCACACAAGTCCGCACGCGTCCGGCTTGGGCGTTATTTCAGCGGTCGCGTTCGATATGGACGGACTCATGTTCGATACGGAGTCGGTGTATTGGAAGTCGGCGGACGAGTTGTTGCGTCGTCGAGGTCGGCGCTATACGGAAGAGGCGCGCGACGCCATTATGGGTCGGCCGCCCGAGTACTGCATGAAGTACTTTATCCGTACGTACGGACTGAGCGACGATTGGCGCGATTTGCGGCGCGAGTCGGAAGAGCTTAATCTTTTCTTTCTGCGTCAGGGCTACGCGACGACTCCCGGTTTGTTCGAACTGTTGGACGAGCATGATCGGCTTGGTCTTCCTCGTTGCGTATGCACAGGTAGCGCGCGCTATTTCGTCGAGGAAGCGTTGCGCAAAGACGGGCTCCGCGCGCGCTTTGATTTTCTCCTGACGAGCGACGACGTTGAGCGCGGCAAGCCTTTTCCCGACATTTACCTTGAAGCGGCGCGACGATTTGGCGTCGCCGCGAGCGACACGCTCGTACTGGAAGACAGCGCGGCGGGTTGCGAGTCGGCGCGTTCAGCGGGCGCGACCTGTTGCATGTTGCGCGCGTCGCATAATACGCGCGTCGACTTTTCACGCGCCGACCTTGTTGTCGAGCGACTCGACGAGCCGCAGCTCATCACGCGTTTGCGCGCGCGCGCCGATCGCGCTTGACCCGCGCGAGAAAAAAGTTTAGAGTTTCCTGTAGTGGCGCGTCCCTTTGCGCGCGGAAGCGAGTGATGAATGGAAATTTTGATATTAGGCGGCGGCACGGTCGGCGGGTATATAGCGAAGCGCTTGAGCGAGTTGAATCACGCCGTAACGGTTGTCGAGCGACGTCGGGACGCAGCGAACGAAGTTGATCAGCACGATATTCGCGTAGTCGTCGGCGACGCTTTGCAGTCGGCGGTTCTTTTTAAAGCCGGCGCTACGACGGCTGACGTTTGCTTTGCGCTCACGAGCAGCGACGAGGCGAATCTCCTTGCCGGCAGCGTTGCGAAGGGCATGGGCGCGCGTCGAGTCGCAGCGCGCGTGAATTCGCTTGCGTACCGCGATTATATGACGTTCGATTATCGTCGTCATTTTGAAATAGATCGCTTTTTGAGCCAGGACTACCTTACGGCGATCGAGTTAGCGCGCCGCATCCGCGAGCCGGGCGCTATGTTAATCGAGCATTTTGCGAGCGGCGAGCTTGAAATGCAGGAGGTCGTCGTAATGCGCGAGTCAGAAATGACGGGCAAGCGTCTAGCGGAGCTTAAGATGCCGCGCGAAGTTCGCGTGGGAGCGATCACACGGGACGGCGACGCGCGTATTGCGAGCGCGGACGATCGCATCGAGGTTGGGGACAGGGTAACGCTTGTCGGTTCGCGCGCGGAGGTCGAATCAGCGAAGAAGGCGCTCCTTATCGGTTCGGTCAAGCCGCCTTACGTTGCGATTATAGGAGGCGGCGAGATTGGATTTAATCTCGCGAGTATCCTTACGCGGCGCAATTATACGATTAAGATTCTTGAGCGCAATTACGATCGTTGCCAGTACTTGGCTCGGCGTTTTTCGGATCGTGTAACGATAGTTCGCGGGGACGGACGTCGGCGTTCGGTTTTGGACGAGCACGGGGTCGGTCAGGCGGATTTTGCGATCGCTTGCGCGGGGGACGACGAGTATAATATCCTAGCGTGCGTCGAGGCGGTCGAGTTGGGCGCGACGACGCGTATGGCGATCGTTAAGCACGCGGATTACGCGAGCGTCGTTGGTAAATTGGGCGTAACGGAGGCGGTGAGTCCTTACGACGTTATGGGGCGTCAAGCGGAAGGCTTTACGCACAAGGGCGCGCTGGTCTTTCAGAATTCGACGCTCTTGTCAGGTTCGATTCAGGTCGTCGAGCTTGAAGTTGGCGCGAATAGCGCGGCGACTCGGACGCCGTTGCGCGAGTTGCGACTGCCGAAGCCGAGTCTCGTTGCGGCGGCGATTAGGGACAATTCGACCCTGATACCGCACGCGGATTTCGTATTTGCGCCCGGGGACGCGGTCGTCGCGTTTGCGGAATCGCGCGACCTTGCGGCGCTAGTGAAACTTTTTGAAGAATAACGCGCACACGCGGCGCTTGAGGGAGAGTGAACGAATGGAACGGACGCCGGGTAGGTGTAAAGTAATCGTAGCAGTTCTGGTCGTAGCGGCGATGACGGCGACCGTCGTCGGATGCACGAACGGCGCGCGCGAAGCGGAGGAGTACTGTCGCGCCGGTATGGAGCGGCTTGCGGAGAACGACGTTCAGGAAGCTGTCAAGAACTTTCGCAAGGCGTTGGAGATTTCACCGCGCTACGCCGCGGCGCACGCCGGGCTAGGGGAAGCGCAACTTCGCGCCCAAGAGTTTGCGGACGCGGAACATTCGTTTAGCGCGGCGCTCGAGCTCGACGCCAGATTGACGTCGGCGCGTAGCGGTCGCGGCGAGGCGCGGCTTGGCACGCAGGATTATCGCGGCGCGATCGAAGACTTTAACGCGGCGTTGGAAGTCGATCCCACACGATTGCAGACGCTCAGTAATCGCGGTTACGCGTACGCGCAACTTGGCGATTATGATCGTGCGCTCGCGGATTTGGATCGTTGCATTAGCGCGGCGCCCGGTCAGCCGGAGTATTACGTTAATCGTGCAAGCGTTCGCGTCAAGCGGGACGAATTTCCATCAGCGTTCGAGGATATGGATCGCGCGATCGAGCTTGAACCGCAGAATCCTTACAATTATGTAACGCGCGGTCGAATCTATAAAGAAGCCGGTCGCTGGGACACGGCGACGGCCGATTTTTCGCGCGCGATCGAACTTGACGCCAATTGTTTGCCGGCGCTGAAATATCGCGGGCAGACGTATATGGGGGTCGGTAAATGGGAAGAAGCGCGCCGCGACATTGATCGCGCGCTTGAGCTTGCGCCGGAGGACGAAGACGCGCAGACGTCGCGCGCGACGATTTACCGTCAGCTCGGTCTCGACGCGAGCGGTTCGGACGGCGCCGAGCTCGACGACGCCGCCCGCGCAGCGGCGGAGTAGCGCTATTAGACAGCCGCGGATCGGAGAGTAGATTACATGGCGAATGAAAAATATTCCGACGAACTCTTACGCGCGCCGATCGCGTACGTTAAAGGCGTCGGACCGAATTGCGCGTCGGTACTTGCGAAGCTTGGTCTGCGTCGCGCGATCGACCTTCTTTTTTATTTTCCGCGCGATTACGCCGAGATCAGCGTTAAACGCGATCTCGAGCGTCTCGACGAGACGACGGTGCAGTCTGTTATAGGCGAGATCCACGATTTTCGTATGCGTCGCACGCGGCGCGGCGCCGTTATTACCATGTTTTTTAACGTACGCGGCAAATTGGCGCAGATTTTCTGGTTCAATACGCCGTACGTTATGAATTCCTTTAGAATCGGTCGTCCGCTTATGATAACGGGCAAGCCGAAGTTCTCGAATGGCAAGTGGCAGTTTTCCCATCCGACGCTGACCTATCTCGACACGGAGCTGTCGCTGCCGTTTCAACGCGATCGCAACGCGGACGAGGGCGACGAGAGCGACGACGGCGCCGAGGTCGAGCCCGTGGACGCAACCGATTATGAAGAGCGCTACATTTTGCCGATATACCATCTGACCGAGGGGATCAATCAGGCGCGAATGCAACGCATCGAGCGCAACGCCACGACAATGTTGCCCGACGTCTTGCCGGAAGCTTTACCCGAGACGCTGCTAACAACGCGCGCGCTCCCGGCGATCGCCGACGCCGTGCGCATGATCCACTTTCCGACGGCGCTTTCAGAAGCGGCGCTCGCGCGTCGTCGGTTTGCGTATCAGGAGCTGCTGGTCTTGCAACTTGCGCTTGCGGTTTGTAAGGCTCGACGCCTTGTCAATATGCGCGCGCTGCCCCTTGCGAACTCCGCGAAGATCGACTCGCGTATTCGTCGCCTTTTTCCGTTTGAGCTGACCCAATCGCAAAACTCGGCGATTGCCGAGATCGTCGACGATATGTCGCGTCCTTCGCCAATGAACCGACTTCTTCAGGGCGACGTCGGCAGCGGCAAGACGGCGGTCGCGATCTACGCGGCGCTGCTCGCGGTTGCGAACGGCGCGCAGGCGGTTATCATGGCGCCGACGGAGACGCTCGCGCGTCAGCATTTGCGCGCGCTCGAAGAACGCCTTACCGGGAGCGCGACCCGAATCGCGAGCGTCATGGGCGGTCAGAAGCCGTCTGAACGCGCGCGAATTCTTGCCTCGATCGAGTCGGGCGAGTCGCAAATTATCGTCGGCACGCAGGCGCTCGTCTGTAGCGAGATCAAGTTCAAACGTCTTGGACTCGTAATAATCGACGAGCAGCATAAGTTCGGGGTCAAGCAGCGCGCGGCGTTGAAGTCTTCGTCCGATCCTAATCTCGAGCCTCATTACCTCGTGATGACGGCGACGCCTATTCCGCGTAGCATAACGATGACGCTTTTCGGCGATCTCGATATTTCTATCATGAAGGGGTTGCCGCCTGGTCGTGTCGAGACGAAGACGGCGCTCCTTACCGCGCAGACGCGCGCGAGCTGGTGGAATTTCGTACGTCAGCGCTTGGACGAAGGTCGTCAGGCGTACGTGGTTGTGGCGCGGCTGGACGGCGGGGTCGATCGTGGCGCGGAGTTTAACCTCTGGGACGACGACGAATCGAGCGAGACTGAACTCTCGCGTGAGGAACGGGACGCAGTCAAGAGCGGCGCGCGTTTGAAAACGCTCGGCGCGGTCTATAACGAACTTTCGGAGGGCGAGCTCAAGGGTTATCGTCTTGGCGTCCTGCACGGTCGTATGTCGTCGCAGGAAAAGGACGCCGTGATGAGCGAATTTCGCGCCGGTAAAATCCAGGTTCTCATCGCGACGGTCGTTGTCGAAGTAGGGGTCGACGTTCCGAACGCGACGATTATGACGATCGAGGACGCCGATCGTTTCGGACTTGCGCAGTTGCATCAGCTTCGCGGTCGCGTCGGACGCGGCTCCTATCCGGGGTACTGCGCGGTCGCGCCTACGGACTACGACGAAGAGCCGGTCGAGTCTGAACCGGCGTCGGAGAGCGGTAAGGGATCGAGCAAGCGTTCGAAGTCGTCAAAGTCCGAGGTAGCGAAGACGAGGCGCGACGAGGCGCTTGAGAGACTGACGTTCTTTACGACGACGACGGACGGTTTCGAGCTTGCGGAGCATGATTTCCGAGTTCGGGGACCCGGTCAGCTTTTCGGATCGCGTCAGCATGGTTCAGCGGCAATGCGGATAGCCGATATAGCGCGCGATCGCGATCTTTTGGACGCGGCGACGCAGGACGCGCGCGCAATGGTAGCGTCTGATCCGGGCTTGGCGTCGGGTGAGCACGCGCTGTTGCGCCGTCAGGCGCTCGCGCGTTACGGTAGAGAACTCGATCTGGGAGACGTTGGCTAAGTCTGAGGCGAGCGGTTCTTCGCGGCGGACGTTCTTTTTCTCCTTTTGATAGTGATTTAACAATTTTAAAACTTTTGCGCTTGATAAAAAACAAAAGCATGGTAAAATAAGTGGAATGTTTGTTGCGCATTATTGTTCCGACTGGCGCATGCGTAAGAGCGCCGAGCCCTTGGTTGGTTGTTGGACGTTTGCGCGCAATTTTGCGGCTTGCCGCTCGATTGAACTTCGTTAGAAGGAGAGTTGCTTATAACTGAATAACGAGATATGGAACGGGCCTCTGTGGCGCCCGATTCCTTTGCGCTATCTGGCGTTCTTTTCTTCATTTCGCCGCGCTATTTCTTATAGCGGCTTTTAACGCCTCTCAATTGTGATTCAGTTTTGCGCTCGCGTCTTGATGTTCGAGCGAAGTTATGATGAAGGTGGTTGAGAGTATAGACGCGGTTGTGTCGATTATATGAAATGTAGAAAACGGTTCGGATTGAGCGCTTGGGGTTGCGACGCGCGGTTATGCGGTCGCGCTTTCTAATAAAGAGAACGCGCTACGTTGCGAGCTTTCGCGACGTTGGCATATCGATAGTAGCGTTCCGGATAGTATCGGAACGAGAAAGCTTAGAGGTAACTTGGTAGATGGATACGACAAGATCATTACGAGGACGAGGCAATCAGGGTGGATCCTCTTCAAATCGCAACGGTTCAAGTAGGCGCCAGGAATACGGCGGCTCGAGCTATGATTCATACGGCGGCTCGCGCGGCTACGGCGAGCGTCGCGGTTCGGGCTCGTCTTCCAGTTATGGTCAGCGTTCTGGCGGTTCTAATTACGGTTCTTCACGCGGCGGCGGTAAGAAGTACAATCCGCTTGCTCCGAAGAAGAACGCGGCGCCGTCGCCTTCCTCGCGCGTTTCTGGCGGCGGCAAGGACGACGATTCCGACGCGTCGTTCGAATATCTTCGCGGCGCGCTCGAGCTCCATCCTAACGGTTACGGATTCATTCGGGATCCTAACGCGAGTTTTGTTCGTCAATTTACGGATCCCTTTCTTTCGAGCGGCGTGATCGAGCGCTTGCGTCTTCAAGATCGCGAGGGGGTGGAAATGGTAACGCGCATCCGTCCTCGTCGCGGCGCCGTCGGACCGCGCGTTATGACGGTCGAGGAGGTTGGCGGCTTGGATCCTCGCAATTACGAGGAGGGTCTCGTTCCGAACTTTGACTCTCTTGAACCGGTAACGCCGTGCGTGCGACTTTCTCTTGTTCCGCCTCAGGCGCCGCTCGACGGCAAGCCGCTTTCGATGTCGATGCGCATAATGGATCTTCTCACGCCGCTTGGCAAGGGTCAGCGCGCGCTGATCGTCGCGCCGCCGCGGTCTGGTAAAACGGTTCTTCTGCAGGATATGTGCCAGGCGATGTCGACTTTGCACCCTGAGATTAAGACGATCGTTCTGCTCATCGACGAGCGACCGGAAGAGGTCACGGATTTCCGACGCACAGTCGCGCCTTCGGTCGAGGTTATTTCGAGCAGTCTGGATTGCGAATTAGAGAGTCATATTCGAGTCGCGCGGTTCGTAACGAAGCGCTGCAAGCGTCTTGTCGAAGCTGGCAAAGACGTCTTCCTTCTCATCGACTCGATTACGCGTCTCGCGCGCGCTTTCAATAAGTGGGTCGGCAATACGGGTCGTACCATGACGGGCGGGGTCGATATTCAGGCGATGGACGTTCCTAAGAAGATATTCTCTTCGGCGCGTTACATTGAGCGTCGCCGTCCCGACGGCGGGTTCGAGGCTGCAGGTTCGCTAACGATCGTCGGCACGGCGCTGATTGACACCGGCAGTCGAATGGACGAGTTGATCTTCCAGGAATTTAAGGGAACGGGCAACATGGAGTTGGTCTTGGACCGCAATCTTGCGGAGCGTCGCGTCTGGCCGGCGATCGATCTTACGAAGTCCGGCACGCGTCGAGAGGAACGCCTGCTCACGGAGCCCGAGCGTCAGGCGGCGAACGCGATGCGTCGCGTTATCTCCGACCGTCATATGAGTCCCGTCGAAGCGATGGAACAGATGCAGGCGTTCTTCCGGAAGTACGAGACGAACACGGAGCTTCTTGAGCGTAACTTCATGTCGTCGAGCTCGAGGTACTAGGGGACGCCGAGTGAGAGATTTCCATAGAAACGAATCGGGGGACAACATGAGTCTTGACGGAAAGACGCCGAAGAAGGCGATCGTATTAGCGGCCGGCAAGGGGACGCGCATGAAGAGCGAGTCTCCGAAGGCGCTCGTGCCGGTCTGCGGTCGTCCAATGATATTTCGCGTGCTCGACGCGCTTGAAGACGCGGGAGTCGAGGAGATAGTCGTCGTTGTCGGCTATCGCGGCGATCTCGTCCGCGCGGCGTTGCGCGATCGCGCGCGCGTAACGTTCGCGGAGCAGACGGAGTTGCTCGGCACAGGGCACGCCGTCATGTCGTGCCGCGCGGCGTTGCAGGGATTTTCGGGTCCGGTTTTTATCGTCGCGGGCGACAATCCCATGCTGCAGAGTTCCTCGATCGTTCGTCTTTTCGAGGAGTACGCGCGCGCCGAGAACGCCGCTTGCGTTATCGGCACGGTTTACAAAGAGAATCCCGTTGGAATGGGTCGCATTTTGCGCAACGCGTCTGGCGAATTTATCGGCGTCGTGGAGGAGCGGGACGCGACCGCCGAACAACGTTTGATCAAAGAGATTAATATCAGCTACTACGTCTTCCACGCGCCGTCGCTTTTAGACTCTCTCGGCGAGCTGCGCACGAACAACGCGCAACGCGAATACTATATCACGGACGTTCCGCGGATCATGCTCGAGCGCGGTCAGAAGATCCTCGCGTTCCCCGTTCTCCAGCCGATCGAGGCGCTTGGCGTGAACACGCCGGAGGAGCTCGCTGTCGTGGAAGCGACGTTGCGCAACGCGGACGCGCGCGATTGACGACGCGGCGCGCCGTGAGAAAGTTTTTTTCGATTTTGACTGAATTTAACGCTGGCGGTCAGTCGATATTAACGACGCCGCTGGAGGTTGGCGGATTCCGCTAGCCCGACGCGCAATTATTTTATAATTTGCGGATTTTTGCTCCAGTTTGCTCGCGCAGATCGCCGATAAACGGACTAGCAAAAAAGCCCGAAGACGCAAACGAAGGATTGCGGAGTCGCGCGGTATAACATCGAATAAAACCGAAACGCGATACGATCGTCTTGGTACGACGGCGAGTAACGTTTCATATCACGGAGGAGAAACGCGATGCGTAGATTCATGCT
>ONJR01000174.1 GCA_900318195.1 uncultured Planctomycetota bacterium | reverse complement strand
TCAAATCCGATCGTCTGTCCGCAGTCGCGCGCCTTCGCAAAGAGTTCCGCGCCGCTATTCGCTATCAGCGCTTTGTTCGCCGTTACGACGCTCTTACCGCTCTCCAACGCCTTCAGAATAAAGGTGCGAGCTGGTTCAAGACCGCCGATCAACTCGATCACGATCGAGATGGAAGGATCGTTGAATATCTCGGAAACGTCGTCCGTGAGCATACCGGGCGGGAGCGTCAAACCGCGATCTGTCGTCGTGTCCTTGTCACAAATCTTAACCAGTTCAACTCGTTTGCCTACCTTACGCGCAATCGCGTCGCTCTTGCCAAGAAGTATTTCCGCAACCCCGACGCCAATCGTGCCAAATCCTATCAATCCAACTTTTACCGAATCCATAACGTCCTTCTTTACACGGCGCTATCGAGTTTCGAGAGCGTTTTCACGCGAGTCGGCTCGACCGCTTATTGACCTTTCGTGTTTCTTCTATATCATTATATTACCAGCGCGGACATGGTCGCATACGCGCGTCTCGGCAATACCACGACGCCCCTATTATATCCGAAAACACGTTTTCGACGATACGTGTCGACGCTAAATTTTGTCGATTCCAGAAAAAACACTCCAGACAGCGGAAAGATCGCATCGTGAATCCAACTCCTTCACACAACGACGCCGACGGCGCGCGCGTCGCGCAATTCGTCTCGCTCACTTGCCAACGCGGCGCGGAGAACGCGCTCAAGCAGGAAATGGCGAAAAGGCGACCGAATTACAAATTCTCTTACTCAAGACCAGGCTTCCTGACATACAAACTGCCGAATCCCGAAGCGCTCGATAAACGGCTCGCGCTCGACGTGCGCTCGATGCGGCTCGTGTTCGCAAGGTCGTGCGCGCACTCGATCGGCGCCGTGCTAAAACGCGACGCAAGCGACTCGCAAGGCGCGTTCAACCGTCGCGAAGCCGCAAAGCTCGTATGGAATATCGTCGAACGAGAGCTGGGCGAAGAATCGCAGACTGCGCAGGAAGCGCAACGCGCAGGAAAGATTCTACCGAAAATCGCGAGAATTCACGTCTATGAACGCGACCGCTTCGAGATGGGCGCGCGAGGATTCGAGCCCGGACTAACACAAGACGCGTTCGACGTTCATCAGACGATTCTCGACGCCGCGCCGGAAAGCTATCGCGCAAACTTCGGACAAAACGTCGAAAGACTCGATTCGCCCGCCGATCCAAACGAACTATGTCTCGACGTCGCGCTCGTCGAACAGGACGAGTGGCGCCTTGGACTGCATTTAGCGAACGATTCACACTCGCGCTACCCGGGCGGTCTCATTCCGCTCAAGCTACCGACCGACGCCGCGTCCCGCGCGTTCCTAAAATTCGAAGAAGGACTGCGTTGGGCTCAGTTTCCGATCGGCGTCGGCGCGCGATGCGTCGATATTGGCGCGGCGCCAGGCGGCGGCTCTCAGGCGTTGCTCGCGCGCGGCGCGGAAACGCTCGGCGTCGATCCCGCAGAAATGGATCCGCGCGTCCTTGCGCATCCTAAGTTCACCCATCTACGAGGACGCGTGAATCAGCTCAAACGCAAGCTGTTCAGAAAATCGCGGTGGTTCATAACAGATATGAACGTCGCGCCGAACTACACGCTCGCCGCGCTCGAAGAGCTCGTCGCACGCGACGATATTGCCGCAAGAGGATTGCTCTTTACGCTAAAACTCTTTGACTGGAAGCTCGCGGACAACATTCCGGACTACCTTGCGCGCGTCAAAAGCTGGGGGTTCAACGTCGTTAAGGCGCGGCAACTCCTCTTTAATCGTCAGGAGATCATGGTCGCCGCGCTCAAAAAACCGTTCCATAAGTAAAAGAAGGCTTTTCGCCGTCCGATAGCTAGACGATCAAAAATAATCGGGTATAATGACGTTTTACGATTTTTAGCTAGCGCGCCGGCGCGCCGAAGCTACGTGCTACTCGCTAAGCAACGGTTATTACACTCGGGAAGCGATTGAATAATGTACCCTATTAAGATTTTTTCTGGTTCCGCTAATCGACCTCTCGCCGATCGCGTCTGTCAGTATCTCGACCAGCCGATGGGCAAGATGATCGTTGAAAAATTCCCCGACGGGGAATCATTCTGCCGAATTGAAGAGGACGTCCGCGGAAAAGACGTCTTCATTATCCAGCCGACTTGCCGACCGGTCAACGACACGCTTATGGAGTTGCTCGTCATGATCGACTGCTGTCGACGCGCGAGCGCCGATCGCATTACGGCGGTCATACCCTACTTCGGATACGCGCGACAGGATCGTAAAGACGAGGGACGCGTGCCTATCTCCGCAAAGTTGTGCGCGAACCTACTGGAATGCGCCGGCGCTAATCGAGTCGTTGCGCTCGATCTGCACTCCGCGCAAATTCAAGGGTTCTTCGATATTCCGCTCGATCATCTGTCAGCCTCTCCTATTCTGGACGAATACATCAATTCGCTAGGTTACAGTCCCGACGAAGTCGTCGTTGTCAGTCCCGACGCCGGTAGTATTAAGCGCGCGGTCAAGCACGTGGAAGCCCTCGGAGGAAGCCTCGCTATCATTGACAAGCGGCGACTCAGCGGCTCAGAGGTAGAACAGGCGCACCTTATTGGCGGTCCCATCGAAGGACGCGTCGCGTTCCTATTCGACGACATGATCAGTACGGGCGGTTCTATCTGCGGCGCCGCGAAGGTCGTTAAAGAGATGGGCGCGAAAAAGGTCATCGTCGCCGCCTCGCACGGGATTCTATGTGGACCGGCGATCGAACGACTGCAAGAAGCTCCGATCGATCAGGTCGTCCTCTCGGACACGATTCCGCTATTGCCGGAACACCATATTCCGAAAATCAAGGTTCTAAGTTGCGCTCCCATACTCGGTGAAGTTATTAAGCGCATTCACAACCATGAATCGATTAGTCAAATGTTTAAGACGCTAAAATTCGCGACTGGACAATACTACTAATCGCAAAACGGCGAACCTTTGAACTATATTAAGGGTTAGATCAGGAGAGAATAACGTGTCGAATACTGAATTGCAATCGTTTGGCGCTTTTCCGGCTTCGAGACTACGAAGGTTGCGCTATCATTCCGGCGTTCGCCGTCTAACACGCGACACGATCCTAGCGCCCGATCGCTTTATCATTCCGCTCTTTGTGCGTCCCGGCGAAGGCGTGCGCATTCCGATCGCGGCTATGCCAGGGCAGTATCAACTCTCAATCGACGAGCTCGTCAAAGAGGTCAAGGAGCTCGACAAGCTCGGAGTCGGCGGCGTTATGTTATTCGGCGTGCCAGAAACGAAGGACGCCGTTGGTTCAGACGCAATGAGCGAGTCCGGAATTATCGCGCAAGCGATACGCGCGCTCAAGGACGTCGTTAGCAAGGAGTTTCTCATTATCGCCGACGTATGCTTCTGCGAATACACCGATCACGGACATTGCGGCGTGCTCAAGAAGTGCGGACGCAACGACGACGATTGGGACGTCGACAACGACGCGACGCTCGCAAATTTGGTCAAGCAAACGCTCGTGCAGGCGCGCGCCGGAGTCGATATGGTCGCGCCAAGCGGGATGATGGACGGAATGATTGCCGCGATCCGCAAGGGGTTCGACGACGAGGGCTTTGAAAGACTCCCGATCATGAGCTACTCCGCGAAATACGCAAGCGCGTTCTACGGTCCCTTCCGAGAAGCGGCTGAAAGCGCGCCGCAGTTCGGCGATCGACGCTCGTACCAGATGGCGCCCGACTCCGCGCCGGGTCAGGCGATGCGCGAAATTGCGCAAGACGTCGCTGAAGGCGCCGATATCATTATGGTCAAGCCGGCTTTGCCGTACCTCGACGTCATTCGTATGGCAAAAGATCAATTTCCCGGTCTGCCGCTCTCCGCGTACAACGTCTCGGGCGAATACAGTATGACGAAGGCTGCCGCGCTTAACGGCTGGATCGATGAGAAACGCGTCGTTCTAGAAACGCTCACTTCGATACAGCGCGCCGGCGCGACCATTATTATCACATATTGGGCGAAAGACGTCGCGCAGTGGCTACAGTAATACGGCAATAGCGCGCTACCTTTCGCGAGAGGTAGACGCCGCCAACGCGCAAAAGGCGCCGGCGCTTACTACAGCGGCGGCGCCTTTTACATTTGACTCGCGACCGCGTTTCGGATCGCTACTCTTGTTGAGACTGTTCGGTTTGCGCGCAATCGCTCTCCTCGTGGGGCGTTAGGAGTCGTAGCGCGTGAGCCAAAATGATTCCGGTCGTCATACTCACGAGAGAGTACGACGCGCAAAAGAGGACAGCTTCCTTAGACTCTGCAAAGCTGATCGCGCAAAACGACGCGCCTAGTCCGGCGTTCTGTATGCCAAACACGAGCGTCTGCGCGCGCAACATACCGCGCGGCAGTCTTAACGCGACGCCGCTGAGATAACCGACAAGGCAACCGCCAAGATTAAGAGTCAGACTCGCGGCGACTATTTGCGGCGTCAAACTCGACGTCGAGCCGATATTCTTGCCAAGCGCGCTCGCTACTAGCCAGACGAGCGCGAGATTAACAACGAACGAGCCGAATCGCGAAGAACACGCGCGCCACCAGCTCCAACGATGCGAACACGCGAAACCGAGCCCAAAGGGAATTACAACCGTTACGACAAAGTCCCGAATCACGACGTCAAAATCCAGATCTAGCTTCGCGTCTCGAAAAAACAGAGCCAGCGTCGGTGGAATAACCAGAGGCGAGAGGAGCGTCGTCAACGTCGTCAAGCCGAATGAATAGCTCGTGTTACCGCGCGCCGTATGCGTAAAAAGAATCGACGCAAAAGAACTGGTTACGTAAACGACCGCCATAATCCCAACGAAACGCGCGCCGTCAAAATGAAAAAGCTTCGCTACGATAAAAGCGAGCGTCGGAGGCGCAAGCCACAGCGCGCACCCGCTCGCGAGCGCGCTCGACCTGCGCCGCGCGACTGAATGAACATCGTCGACGCGCGCCAAAGACCCGGCGGCAAGCATTGCGATTCCTACGACGCGCGTCAGGTCCGACGAATCCAATACGAAGGGATTCGCAAACTCGGCAAAGAGATCATGCCACAGGCAACTGAGCGCGCACGCCAGCGCCAAAGCCAAGAGCCAAAAGATAGAGAGGATTCGCTCGATTTTCACTGGGGAAACGTCCATATCGCGCTATCGTGCTGCAAAAGTATCGTAGGCGTAAAAAAAGGCGCCAACGTTGCCGCAGACGCCATTCCAAATACCTTCAAGGGACACGGACAAATCCGCGCGTTAGTCGTGTGAACGACTTGACGCGCCGATAAAACCGTTGTAAGACACACGATCTTCAGGATGCCAGAGCGGCAAACCTTTACGAACGCGTTCCGCCAAAACCTGAACCTTCGCGGGCGAGCCGGCCGGCGCGTCCGTCGGGCAAAATTCGTCGGTGATCGCGGGAATGAAGTCTTCGTCGTGCCCAGTCTCTTGGATTTCGTCAAAAACATTGCGATGACGACGAGGCTCCTCAACAGCGTCCGAGACGACTTGTTCTTCGACCTCAAACTCCGCGTCGCCTAGTTTCATGGGTTCTTCAAACATTATGAAGCTCCTTCCTCTCGATTACGTCAACCTTAATATGTACGTTTCACAGCGCGCCGCCGTCGACGCCCATTGTCGAGCGAACAAACGCGCCTGAATTTCGAGTCTCATTAACTCGGATCGCGCGCTCAACACAATTCGATAAAAATTTAACGAATTGTTCGCCGCCGCAACGTCCTGGGGGTTCTATAAAGCAACCCGGCCCGAAAGAGCCGTACAAGACGCATAACGGAGATGAAGGAAGGACGCGCGTTCCTTAAAAGCATCATTATACGCCAAATGACGGAAATTACAAGCGCGAATTCAAGTTTTTTTCAAAAAAGGAACGCACGAAGGTTCATTTCCGGCTTTTTACGGGTCAAAAGTGTAAAAAATTTTTCCCGCCACAATTCGGTCCAATGGCAAAAAGCGTTGCGTTATTCGTCAAGATCGCGCTCCAAGGTCTCCAAATCGCGACGCAACGTCGCGCGCAAACGTTGATCGTCGAGGTCGTCTGTGAACTTCGAAAAAAGTATGCGCTGACTTCGATAAAGTCCGAATCGTCCCGACGTAATATACGACGCTCCGCATACGATTGCAAAAAGCAACGCATGCTCCGAACCGAAAAGCTCGATTCCAAGCGCCAACGCCGCCAAAGGACAGTTCGTCGAGCCGCAAAATAACGCAATCATGCCAAACGACGCGCCCAAACAGGGATCAAGTCCAAGATAGGGCGAGACAACGCAGCCGAACGTCGAGCCGACGGCAAGCGCGGGAACAATCTCGCCTCCCTTAAAACCCGCGCCAAGCGTCAACGCCGTCATGAGCGTCTTCAGAATGAAATCATAACCGCCGCTATCGCCTGACAACGCGGCGTAAATTAACGTCGCGCCCGTGCCGTTGTAGCGCGCGCTACCCAAAAGAATCGTCGCTACGACGACGCAAAGACCGCCGAAGAACGCGCGATAATAATCGTTAGGAAAACGACGGCGAAAAGAACGACCGACTCCGCGAATCGTCGAACAAAAGAATATGCACGCAACGCCGCAAAGAAGACCCAAAAACAACGCCTGAAAAGAGCCCCAAACACTGACCTGATGCGTCGCGACAAGTCCGCTCGTGAGCGCTGTAAATCCAAAAGAACGCGTTATCCACGCGCCAAGCGTCGACGAAATCAGCGCCGGCAAAAAACCGGGATAATATATTACGCCTACGCAACCGATCTCAAGCGCAAAGATCGCCGCAGCGAGAGGAGAGCCAAAGACCGCGCCAAACCCGCCGGACATACCGCAGATTACCGCTATCTTCAAATCGCTCGAATGAAAATGCAAACGACGACCGAAAAACTCGCCGACCCCGCCGCCAAGTTGCAACGCCGCGCCCTCGCGACCTGCGGAACCGCCAAAAAATTGCGTTGCCACCGATGAAATGAATATCAGAGGAACAAGCCAAAGAGAAGGACGACTAGCCTCCGTTCCCAAAGATTCGATCACCTGATCCGTACCGGCGTCGACCGAAAGACCGCTACGTCTGTACGCATAGACGATCGCTAGACCGACAAACGGCAGTAAGAACAACGCGCGAGGCGTCAGACCAAAAGAAGAAGCGCGCTCGTTAGACAAAAAGAAAGCGCTAGAATAATGCATGGCGCAAAGAAAACACGCTCCTAAACAGCCGGAGACCCCGCCGACCACGAGCGCAAGCGCCGCGCGCTTGATATGCTTAATAAGATACGACGCCGCGCGACGACCGCGCGCTCGATCGCGACGCAACGCCAAACGCGCCAACTGCGAAAGACTAGCCCCTACCTCGAACGGAGCCTCCTCATAATCGGACGCGCGTCTATCTCTCTCCGACACAGCTACAACTCACTTGCGTCGAAGAATCGTTCCGACGCCAAAAGAATTCCGATCGCTCGCGCGACTGATCACATCGAAGCCGCGACGGTAAAATGAACGCAATATTATAAGCGCGACCCAAGACGCCGACAAGCCCCCCCAAGCCGCCGTGCGCGTAAAAGTCCCTTTTTCACCGCGCTAAACCCTATATATAGAAGTTAGACGCCTGTAAAAATTCCCTTTTTTCGACCTTTTTCAGAAAAAGAGCTTGCAATTCGACTCTCGAAAAAATACAATAGGGTTGGTTACTGTTCGCATGTAAGGAAACTGCTGACGCTCGGGAGTCGCCTTCGTCGCGTCGACCCTTTTTGGTAGGAGAATGATATGCTGTCGAGAAAAGCGCTCGTTGAACACGCTATTCAGTTTAAAAATCCGGAGTTCGTGCCGCTATGCGTGCTAGGGAGTCGCATTGGGTTGAGCGACGTGCTCACCTACGATCTCTCGCTCTCCGATCCCAACGATCCGAATCTCAGCGAATGGGGGTTCGCGCGCAAAAGAACGCCCGAAGGACAATGGATCGTTCCCAAAGAAGCTATGCTCGACGACTGGAAACAGGTCGACGCCTATAAAGCGCCGCCCCTCGACCTCAAGAGACGATTCGCAAGAATCGAGGACGCGCGAAAAGTATGCGGCGATCGCTATCGACTCGCAAGATTCGGGCTAAGCGGATACTCGATCTATCGCGCGCTACGCGGCGCTCGCTGGGCCTCTGAGGACTACCTGCGCGACACCGATCGATTCGTCGAATTCATGGATCGAATCATGGAGTTTGAAACGAGTCTGTTCGATACGATAGCGCGCAAGGGCTTCCATGGAATAGAATTCTCCGACGGATGGGGGCGTCAACCCGAATCGCGCCTAACGCTCTCGCTGTGGCGTTGCGTTATGCGCAATATGTACGCGCGCCAGATCAAGCACGCGAAAGACGTCGGACTGCAAGTCTGGTTCTCGGCGTCGGACGAAAGTCGCGCGTTTATTCCGGATCTCAAGGAGATCGGGGTCGACGTCGTTAGAGTCGCGCATCCGCAGGAAATGGAGATCGCGTCGCTTGGTCGGAGCGCTCGAGGTCGCATTGCCTTTGCGACTCGGGTCGACGAGCTCTATGTGCCGGGCGACTACGAGACTTCGGAATCGCAGATTCACAACTTGCGCGACTGCCTCGGGGTCTTGACGGGCGGCTTTATAGCGACGATCGCCGCCAATGTGGATCAGGAAACGATCCAGGGTATTCACTCCATCGTTAAAACCTTTAAGAACGCGTAAAACTCATGACCGCGCGTATGGTAAAATGGTAAAAATTCTATGCGCGACGTCTTGACGCGGCGAGTCAGTAGGATATAATGGGGAGAATATGACGCGATTTTCGTCGTCGCGGCGCGCTACGGCGCGGCGCGAGACGTTACGATATATAATAGGGAGACGCGCGAGTCGGCGCGACAGGTTAAAAACGAGAGCGACCGCGTCGCCGACCGTCTCCTGGGAATAAGGTAAGACCGAGAGTTGATAACAACGAAACAAGAGAGTATCAATGCCAACGATCAATCAATTGGTGCGTAAAAACCGTAAACAGCAGCACAGCAATACGAAGACGCCAGTCCTCGAAGGGTGCTCCCAGAAGCGCGGAGTATGCCTCTCCGTGCGTACCATGCAACCGAAGAAGCCGAACTCCGCGCTACGTCGTATCACGCGTGTTCGTCTCTCGAACAACAAAGAAGTTACCGTCTACATTCCGGGCGAAGGTCACAAACTGCAAGAGCACTCCATCGTACTCATTCGCGGCGGTCGTGTTCGCGACCTCCCGGGCGTTCGTTACCAAGTTATCCGCGGCACGCGCGACGCGACCGGCGTCGAGGGACGCAAGCAAGCGCGCAGTCGTTACGGCGCCAAAAAGAACGCCGTGCTCGCTAAGAAACGATAAGATTTCGAGCATTTTGCCACGTTTACAGGTTAATCAGCACAAAACAAATTTAACGCGTGAAGTCCGGCGACGCGACGCTAAGGCGTCCGGTTCGTCAGCAACGTCCCCCAAATTTTATCGAGGGAGGCGGAGTAACGCTAGCGTCGTGTTCGTTCGACGCGGCTCTCGCTCTCGTTGCGACTCATCGGTTACGTTTGCGCGTTACGCTATATAGAAAGACGAATACTATGGGTCGAATTACCGCTAGTAAGAAACAATTGCAAGGCGATCCGGTCTACAACTCGCTACTCGCCAGCAAATTCATCAACTGCCTCATGTGGGACGGCAAAAAGAACGCCGCTCGTAAGATCTTCTACGAAGCGCTCGAAATCCTCAAGACTAAGATTCAAGACGTCGAGCCGCTCGAAGTCTTCACGACCGCGCTAGAAAACGTCAAGCCGGCGATCGAAGTCCGCTCCAAGCGCGTCGGCGGCGCGTCCTACCAAGTCCCGATGCCGGTCAAGCAGAACCGCGCGCAGTCCCTCTGCATTCGCTGGATTCTCATGGCCGTGCGCGACAAGAAGGGTCAGCCAACCGCGCAGAAGCTCGCCGCCGAGCTCTACGACGCTTACAACAAGCAGGGCGTCGCTTACACCAAGCGCGAAAACGTACACCGCATGGCGGAAGCGAACAAGGCGTTCGCGCACTTCGCAAACTAGTCTTCGGTCTACGCGAGTCCTTTCGCGATATGAATCAACGCTCCCGGCGCCTCGCGCTGTGGAGCGTTTTTATTTGCAAAATGGGTCGTTCCTCTACGAAACGACTTGCAAACGCGCTCGCTTTGGGCAGAATAATACGTTAATAGGAAACTTTTAATCACGTCGCTGCGAGGGACAAAATGCCATATTTAACTATGTCGGACGGCGTCAAGCTCTATTACGAAGAGTCTGGACGCGGAGAAACAATAGTCATTAGCCACGGGATGAATTCCTCTCACCTCATTATTAATGAGTTCATCGATCAATTCAGAGGGGACTATCGACTCGTATGCTACGATCATCGCGGACACGGCGCCTCGGATCGCGCTAACGAACATATGAATCTTCAAAGACTCGGACGCGATCTTCATTGTAGGACTGGAGCTCGACCAAGTTACCGTTATCGGTCATTCGATGGGCGGCTCGACTATTTTCAGCTATGTCGATCAATTCGGATGCGATCGCCTGAAGCGAATTGTCGACGTCGATATGACGCCTTGCGCACGCAATGCAGACTGGAAAGGCGGCATAGGTCAAGGACGTTGGACGGACGAAGATTTCATGCGCGATCTGGAGCGCGTGTTCGACTCGCCCAGTAGCGCCAATTGGTATCTCGATAAAATGATGGTTCCCGCGCTCGCCAAGACTCCGGTGGAATACGAGGACGCAATGATCGCGCTTCGCGGTCAGGGACTTAGCGCGCTCACCATGTCGAGTATGTGGTTTTCTCTCTATCGTACGGACTTTCGACCGACTATTGAGAAAATCGTCGTTCCTTTCCTGTTCGTCTTGCCGGAAACGGCGCTCGTCTCGATGGAATGCGTTGAATATCTACGCGAACATATCAATGGTCAATTCTGTCTAGCAAAAGATTTCCCCGGTACTACCCATGCGATCCTCGTAGAAGAGCCGCAAAAAGTAGCGCAATCGATTAAGGGCTTCATTAGGGAACACTAGCGTCGAAGGAAACGCGCAATCGCGCAGAACTTGAACCTACAGCGGAGTGAAACATCTATGCCTTACTTAACAGCGTCAGACGGCGTCAAGCTCTATTACGAAGACCGAGGACGAGGAGAAACTTTGCTCTTTTGCCACGGTCTGAACTCTTCTCACCTTGCTATTAGGGATTTCATTAATGAATTCCAAGGGGAATATCGACTCGTTTATTACGATCAGCGCGGGCACGAAGCGTCTGAACGCGCGACTCGTCATATGAACGTGCAACGCCTTGGTCGCGACCTCAACGACGTCGTCGAGGCGCTGGAACTCGATCAGGTTACCGTTATAGGGCATTCAATGGGCGCCGCGTCGATCTTTAGTTATGTCAACCAGTTCGGTTGCGCGCGCCTGAAACGCGTTGTCGTCGTCGATATGTCGCCTTATATGCGCAATACCGTCTGGTCGGGAGGGATCGGGCAGGGAAAATGGACAGACGAAGACTTCATGCAGGATATGGAGCGCATCTTCGACGACGTCGGATACGCCGATGGTATATTACAAAAAACATGATGAATCCCGCGCTCGCGAACACGCCAAAGGAAATGGAGCCCGCTATGATTGCGCTGTGCGGCAAGGGATATGATCCGCTAACGATGGCGAGTCTATGGTTCTCGCTGTACCGAACTGATCAGCGTCCGGCGATGGAGAAAATCACCGTGCCCCTACTCTACATTATGCCGGAGACGCCGCTATACTCTATGGTAAACGTAGAGTACATTCGAGAACATATCCAATGCGAATTCGTACTGGAGAAGGATTTCCCCGGCACAACTCACACGATTCTATCGCAGTCGCCGCGTCAAGTCGCCGAGCGCGTTAAAGCGTTTATTAAAACTCACTAGGAACCGCATTTCATAAGGAGTCTACGCAATGAACAAT
>ONJR01000139.1 GCA_900318195.1 uncultured Planctomycetota bacterium | reverse complement strand
GTCGTATTCGACGAATATCACTTCGGGGCATGGCGCGACAATGCGAAGAAGCTCTTCGACGACGTCGACGAGGAGAAGCAGGCGAAGGGCGAGGACACGATCTACGAGGAGGAATCGAAACTCATTAAGGAAGCGTCGACGACCGGCTACGCGCCCAACGACGAGACCTGGCTGCCGATTACCGCGCGCGCCTACCTGTACCTATCCGGCACGCCCTTTCGCGCGCTCAATTCCGGCGAGTTCATTGAAGAGCAGATATACAACTGGACCTATACCGACGAGCAGCGCGCTAAGGAAGAATGGGGCGATAAGCCCGGGAACCCCTACGCCGCGCTCCCGAAACTAACGCTCGTTACCTATCAGCTACCGGACCAGATTCGCAAAATAGCGGAAGAGGGCGAGTTCAACGAGTTCAATTTAAACGTCTTCTTCGAAGCGGAGGGCAAGGAGAACGACGCGAAATTCAAGCATGAAGACGAGGTGCAGAAGTGGCTCGATCTCATGCGCGGCGCGCTACTCGAAGAGGAGACAAATAATCTCAAGCTCGGACGCAATAAGGCGCCAATGCCATTCTCCGACGTAAGACTACTGCACCTGTGCCCTCACACGCTGTGGTTCCTACCGAACGTCGCCGCATGCTACGCAATGCGCAATCTACTCCGTAAGAAGCAGAACGTCTTCTATCAGGACTATAAGATCAACGTGTGCGCTGGCGCTAAAGCTGGCGTCGGCGCCGCGGCGCTCGAGCCGGTCGAGCGATCGATGGGCAATCCGCTCAAGAGCAAGTCGATCACGCTCTCGTGCGGTAAGCTCACAACCGGGGTAACCGTTAAACCGTGGACCGGCGTCCTCATGCTGCGCAATCTTTCGAGTCCGGAGACCTATTTCCAGACCGCGTTCCGCGTGCAGAGTCCGTGGACGGTTCCGAACGAATCGGGCGGTCAGGATATCGTTAAGCAGGAGTGCTTCGTCTTCGACTTCGCGCTCAATCGCGCGCTCAAGGAGGTCGCCGACTACAGCTGCCGTCTGAGCGTCGACGGGCAGAGTCCGGAACGAAAAGTGGAGGAGATTATCGGGTTCCTGCCCGTACTAGCGTACGACGGCGCGGCAATGCGCCGTATTAGCGCGTCGGAAATACTCGATATCGCCATGTCGGGCGCGTCCGGGACAATGCTCGCGCGCAGGTGGGAGTCGGCGCTGCTCGTGAACGTCAATAACCCCACGTTGGAGAAATTGCTCGCGAACAAGGAGGCGCTCGCCGCGCTCGAAAAGATCGAGGCGTTTCGCGGGCTCAATCAGGATATCGAGACGATTATCAATAAAACGGAAGCCGTTAAGAAAGCGAAAAAAGACGGAAAGGACAAGACGGAGAGGGAGAAGAAAGAACTCACCGACGCGGAAAAGGAAGCTAAGAGCAAACGCAAGGAGATCCAAGAGAAGCTCATTAAGCTCGCGACCCGAATTCCAATCTTCATGTACCTCACCGACGCGCGCGAAGAATGCCTCAAAGCGGTAATCGAAACCGTCGAGCCGAAACTCTTCGAAAAAGTTACCGGACTCGTCGTCAACGACTTCCAACTACTCTGCGGACTCGACGTATTTAACGCCGAACTCATGAACGACGCCGTATATAAGTTCAAACGCTACGAAGACGCAAGTCTGACCTACGCCGGTATCGACGCGCATCATAACGACGCGCGCGTCGGAGGATTCGACCAAACAATCACCCGCGAAGAGTACAACGCCCGATACAAAGCTCCTCGCGAAGCGAACCGACGCGCATAGCGGCGATAGGGCGGGTTCATCCCCGCCGGTCGACCTACCAATTTGCGGCGTGCAAATAATACGCGTTTCCTTTCCGCGCCGCGTCGTCTTGCGCAATATCCCCACATGGCGTCCTGGCACGGTATGCAGCGGGGTAAATGGCTGTTCCCACCGTAGGTCAAACGTAGCCCCCGACTTTAGTCGGGGGGTGGCGTCCCTAACGGCTGCGCGTTGCATTACTTTTGTACCGGCATTGCCTAGCAATGCCCGCCGAATCGAACGCGGGACCCCGCTCGTCGGGGTTCCCGTTCGATTCGGCGATTT
>ONJR01000137.1 GCA_900318195.1 uncultured Planctomycetota bacterium | reverse complement strand
CCGAAGAAAGGACTCGAACCTTCACCCTCTGTTACAAGGACTAGGACCTGAACCTAGCGCGTCTGCCAATTCCGCCACTTCGGCTAACTGGTCGTCATTATATCGAGAACGCGTCGTTTGAAAAGAGGGCGATTTTTATTTTTATTAAAAAGTCGAGCGTAGACGCCTGCGCGACCGCCGGCGTCTTTTTTCATTTGCTTTTTTTTATTTTACGCGGTTGATTTGACCGCCGCTTGCCGGTACAATATCGCTCGTATTAGTAGACGCGCGCTTGATTCGAGCGCCGCGTCCCGAGGGACTGGCGCGACGCGGCGTCGCGCGCGGACCAGTAGTCAGGCGAACGACGCCGCGGCGCGCGTTTGCACACGAGATTATTTAAGGAATTAGTAGCGATGAAACGATCGATACTCTTAACCGTATTTACGAGCGTCGCAATGGCGCTCTTCGCAACGACCGTAGCGGTCGCCAGTGGGGAAGAAACAATGTCTAGCGTTAGCGTGAGCAAGTTCGGCGCGACCAAAGAAGGCGACGTCGTTACCGCGTATACTTTGACGAATGCAAACGGTCTTTCCGCCAAGATCCTGGATTTCGGCGGCGTGCTCTATGAAATGAACGTTCCTGACAAGAATGGAAAGTTCGACAACGTCTCCTGCAATCTTGCGACCGTCGCGGAATATCAGACGGTGCGTCCGTACTTCGGATCGCTCATCGGACGTTACGGCAACCGCATTAAGCTTGGAAAATTCAAGCTCGACGGCAAAGAATACACGCTCCCGATCACCGACAAGCCGAACGCGCTGCACGGCGGACTCAAGGGTTTTGACCAGAAGATATGGGACGCGAGCGCCTCCGCAGACGCGAACGGCGCGTACCTGACTCTGAAGTACGCCGCGCAAGACGGGGAAGAAGGATATCCTGGCAAACTCGACGTCGTCGTCGTATACTCGCTCAAAAACGACAACTCGCTGACGATCGACTACACCGCGACGACCGATAAGGCGACCCCGATCAATTTGACCAACCACACCTTCTGGAATCTTGGCGGCTACAAATCCGGCACGATTCGCGACACGATCCTAACGCTCAACGCGCCTAAGTACCTCCCGACCGACGACACGCTCATCCCGACGGGCGAGATCGCGTCCGTTAAGGGAACGCCCCTCGATTTCACGAGCGCGAAGGCGATCGGCAAGGAAATCGACGACGTTACGGAACCGCAATTCCACGGAGGATACGACCACTGCTTCGTGCTCGCCGACAAACCGGCGGGTGAAATGGGGCTGTGCGCCATTGCGAAGGATCCGAAGTCCGGGCGCGTTATGACGATCGAGACGACCGAGCCCGCCGTGCAATTCTATTCCGGCAACTTCCTCGACGGCTCCACCGGCGTCGACGGCTACAAGTACGAGAAGCACTCCGCCTTCTGCCTAGAAACGCAGCATTATCCGGACTCGCCGAACCAGCCGTCCTTCCCGACGACGATTCTTAAGCCGGGCGACACGTATCGCCACACGACCGTTCATACGTTCAGCGTCGAGAAGTAACGCGCTATCTTAGCGCGGCGACCCGCGCGACAGGTTGCTTGGGACTCGTGTTTCCGCTTGGAATTCGAGTCCCTATGGCGTCAGGACGACCGAACGTTAGAAAAAGGGCGAAAAAAGTTGTTTTTCCACTAGGAAGCGCGCGACCTTTTTGGTAGAATCCCAACGTTGGTTCGTTCCGGCGCGACGCGGGATGGTTTTTCGATACGAACGAAGACGCGTTGCGCGCCTGGAGTACTATAGCTTGAAGGGAAACAAGTAATATGCCATTATTTGAAATCGAAACGCCCGCGCACATCGTAATCGCTTGGGCGGAAAACGAAGAGGGCGCCAAGAGAGTTCTCAAAGAGAATTATCCGAGCGAAGAAGCGGTGCGCGTGACGAAGCGCCCTCGCGACGCATGGGTTATCTCGAAGGCGGCGCTCGGAATCACGGGCAAAGTTGAAGCGAGCGATCTTGCGCGCGAGTGCCTCTCGAAAGCGTCGGGAGATAAATTGCACGCGATCCGTATGTATATGAAGGAGACGGGCGTCGATTTGGAAGCGGCGCGGAAAGTGATCGAGTCGAACATTGTTTACGGCTGGTAAATCACGATTAGCGCTCTTTCGCGCCTAAGCGATGTAACGCGCGTTGCGTTTGGGAACTCGGTCGTCGAGTTCTCGCGCGACGCGCTTTTTTATTGCGCCCCCGGTTTAACGCGCGGGGCGACGAGTTATAATGAATTGACTTGAAATCGCGCGTTTCGCGCTCGAGGTCGCTCTTTTTCGAGAAAAGAGTTGACGAACGGCGTTAAATATACCGATAATACCGACGTGTCGCGGTAACGCGAGCCGAGCGGTCTTACGCCGAACGCGTCGAGTCTGCGCGATGATAGAATCAGGTCGAATACCCCAACCCAGGAGCGCGCTTTGTAATGGGCGAACTACATGAAGAATGCGGCGTCGTCGCAATTTACCATTTGCCGTCATCGAAACCTTCTCCGTTGTGTCCCGCGCAGGGTCCGGACGAAGTCGCGCGATTAATGCCGAGAATGTTGCTCGATTTGCAGAATCGCGGTCAACTTTCCGCCGGTATGACGTCGTACAATCCGCAGCGTAGCCAACTGCTAATGACGCACAAGGACGTCGGAATGGTCGCGGAGGTCTTTCATCAGAATCATCGGGACGAGTACGCGAAACTCATGGAGCAGCTCAAAGGTCGCGCGGCGATAGGGCACGTTCGTTACGCGACGAGCGGGCGTGAAGATCGAAACTATGCGCATCCTTTTGAGCGTCCTCACATCAAGCGCAATAAATGGTTCAGCTTTGCGTTTAACGGACAGCTGGCTAATTACGAGTTTCTGAAAGCCGATCTTCTTGCGATGGACCCAAACGCGTGGTTTGCGCGCGAATCCGATTCTGAAATCTTTATGCACTATCTGTGCCTCGCGCTGAAGGATTCCGAGCGCGATCTGCTCAAAATTTGTCAGAAGATGACGCGTCCTCATAAGGACGTTACGCTCGACGGCGCGTACAGCGTCGTCTTTCTCAACGCGCTCGGCGAAATGTTCGTCGCGCGCGATCCTCATGGAATTAAGCCGATGTGCTACGCGTTCGACGGCGCGCTATTCGCCGCCGCGAGCGAGAGCGTCGCGCTATTTAATTTAGGGTTCCAGCCGGAGCAGATTAAAGACGTGCCGCCGGGGGGCGTCGTGATCGTTACGCCCGACGGGAACGTGCAGCTCAAGGAGTTTGCTCCTTCGCCGCGCACCGCCCACTGCTTCTTCGAGTGGATCTACTTCGCTAACGTCGCGAGCGTGCTCGACGACAAGAGCGTCTATCTTGCCAGAAAGGGACTCGGCGAAGAGCTCGCGCGACGCGAGACGATTCCGATCGACGACGACGTGATTATTGTCCCCGTGCCGGACACGAGCAAAGCGGCGGCGGACGGCATGGCGTACGCGCTCAAGGCGCCGTGCCTGGAGGGGCTCATTCGTAACCGCTATAGCGGTCGAACGTTTATCGAAGGCGGCGAGACGCGGCGTCGCAAGGCGGAGACGAAGTACACGCCGCTGCCGCAGGTGCTCGCCGGCAAGCGCGTTCTACTCGTCGAGGATTCGATCGTTCGTTCGACGACGATGCGCGTGCTCATCGAGCGCATTCGTACGGTCGGGCGCGCGAAGGAAGTGCACGTGCGCGTCGCATGTCCGCCGATCGTCGCTCCATGCTTCTACGGCATCGATATGTCGACGTACGCGGAACTTTTCGCGACGAAGTTCATGCAGAATCATTACGGCTTCAAGGACGGCAAGACGGATCTCACGACGCAATGGACCATGACGGACGAGATCGAGCGCGAGATGGCGGCCGATTTGGGATGCGACTCGTTGCATTACCTTCCGCCGAAATCGATTTCGCGCGCGATCGGCATTCCGTCGATGTCGTTGTGCGAGGCGTGCGTCAACCATGAATATCCGACGGAATACGGTTGTAAACTGTCGCAACTGGCGCGCGAAAATTACCTCAACGGCGTCTGTGGACGAACCTACGAATGATAGACAATACTGACATTGCGAGTAGCGAGGCGATAGAATGCGAGTCTTTCGACAAGAGAATCTGTTAGTCAAGGTATGCGCGGATCGCGCGGAGTTAGGACGCGTCGCGGGCGCCGACGCTGCGGACGCGATTCGTACAGCCGCCGACGCGCGCGGCGAGGCGCGCGTTATTTTCGCCGCCGCGCCGTCGCAGAACGAGACGCTAGACTACTTAGTCGCCGCGCAAGACGTCGACTGGACGAAAGTCGTCGCGTTGCATATGGACGAGTACGTCGGTCTACCGATCGGCTCGACCGCGCGATTTTCATACTATCTCAAGAAACATTGCTTTGAACGCGCGCCGATTAAGAAAGTATATTATATCGACGAGGAGCGCGGCGACGACCTGCAGGCGATACTCGAACGGTACGAACGAATACTGCAAGCGTCCCCGATCGACGTTGTCGTTATGGGAATCGGCGAAAACGGGCACGTTGCGTTTAACGATCCGCCGGTCGCCGATTTCAACGATCCGCTCGCGATTAAAGTCGTCGAGTTAGACGACGCGTGCCGCAATCAGCAGGTTCACGACGGGTGCTTTCCCAATTTCGAATCGACGCCCGAGCGCGCCGTAACCCTTACGGTTCCAACCCTAGCGCGCGCCGCGCGGCAAATCTGCGCCGTGCCAGGGAAGCTCAAAGCCGCCGCCGTGCGCAAGACGCTGCTTGATCCCGTTTCGACCGCGTGCCCGGCGACTATTCTGCGAACGGTTCCCAACGCGACGCTCTACCTCGACGAGGATAGCTTCTCTTTATGCAACGACCGCGAATGGGACTGGCAATAGTTTGCGGAGTGAAATTGCGTAGATTTCTTAAAGCGCCGCGTTTGTCTCGAAACGTCCACAGTTTTTTCGTGGACAAACTACTGTCGACGCGCGGCGCGCTAGTAAGAAGAAATTTAACGTAACGCCGATTTTTTCCGCATTTCTCCCCTTTACAAAATCCACTTTTCGAGTATCAATATTCGGCAAGTCAAGTCTGGTTCCGACGCGCTTAAAGGCACGCTTGGAGGCATGGAAGTCTTGACAGCGAGGCGACTCGCCGTGCGCCAAAGGGCGCGGCGACTAAGTGGACGCGCGAGACGATACGCGCGAAAGACAATAAGAAAGTGTTTTATGACGAACGATATTTTGAACCAAACGGTTGACACTGGGCTAACTGCGTACCAAAAATGCGTTGAAATCGCGCATAACCTATGGTGGAGTTGGCATCCCGACGTCGTCGAGATTTTTAGACTCGTCAATCCGCAACGATGGCGAGAGCTAGGACACAACCCGATCGCGTTGCTACGCGAATACAAGCCCGAGGAATTCGAGCAGGTCATAACCGATCTCGCGATTCACACGCGCATTAACGTCGCGTATCGGCACTTCAAGAAGTACGTGGGCGAACGACCTCTTTGGGCGCGTCAGCACGCGGGCGTTCTCGCGTCGCGACCGGTCGCGTACTTCTCGTTGGAATTCGGCATTCACGAGTCGATGCCGATTTATTCCGGCGGGCTTGGCGTGCTTGCGGGCGACCACGTTAAAAGTTGCAGCGGGATGGGAGTTCCGCTCGTTGCGGTCGGACTATTCTACGACAAGGGCTACTTCAATCAGCAGATCGACGCGAACGGCAATCAGGTGGAGAACTACGTCGACACGGACGTCGCGAATCTTCCGTTTGAGCCGGCGCTCGATAAGAACGGTAATAAGATCACGATCGAAGTGAATACGAAGTCGGGACCGATTTACGCGCGCGTGCGTCGCATTCGGGTCGGTCGCGTCGACCTCTATCTATTGGACGCGGACCTCGAAGAGAACACGGCGGAAAATCGCGAGCTAACGAGCACGCTGTACGGCGGCGACCAGAAGCGTCGTATTCTTCAGGAATTGCTCTGCGGGGTCGGCGGCGTTCGCGCTTTGACGGCGCTCGGTATTACGCCCGGCGTCTACCACCTCAACGAGGGACACAATTCGTTCGCGACCTTGGAAGCGGTGCGTCAGAAGATGGTCAAGAGCGGCATGTCCTTTGAAGCGGCGACGCGCGACGTCGCGCAGCAGACGGTCTTTACCACGCACACGCCGGTCGCGGCGGGACACGACTATTTCGAGAAGTCGCTCGTCGAGCAGTACCTCGAGCCGCTATACAAAGCGTTGGGACTCGATCTGGATTCCTTTATGGCGCTAGGGCGTAAGAACCCGAAGGACGACGACGAGAAATTCTGCATGACGATTCTGGGAATGAAGCTGTCCCGTTACGCGAACGCGGTCAGTTCGTTGCACGGGGTCGTAACGCGTCGTATGTGGAAAGGGCTGTGGCCCGACAAGAGAGAGGAAGAGGCGCCGATCGGGCACATTACGAACGGCGTTCACGTTCCGACGTGGATGGCGCCGCAGATTAAGTCGCTCTTTGAGCGCAGCATGCCGGGCTGGAGCGAGGAGTCGATCGATCCTACAATTTGGTCGGAAGTTTACGACATTGACTCCGGCGACCTTTGGGAGACGCACTGCGCGCTGAAGAATCGTCTTTTCGATTTCGCGCGACGGCGCGTTGGTCGTCAGCTCACGCGCATTGGCGCGAGCGCCGAAGCGATCGAAGAGGCGAAGCACATTCTCGATCCGAACGCGCTTACGATCGGGTTCGCGCGCCGGTTTGCGGAATACAAGCGCGCGTTCCTCGTCGTGCAGGACGAGGAGAAGTTCGATCAGCTCGTTAATAACCCTGATCGACCGGTTCAATTCATTTTCGCCGGTAAAGCGCACCCAGCGGACAATATCGGCAAGGACGTGATCAGTCGAATCGTTCGCGTTCAGAGGAATCCTAAATTCTCGCGCCGCGTCATTTTCCTGGAAGACTACGATATTAACGTAGCGCGACACCTTGTTCAAGGGGTCGACGTCTGGCTGAACAATCCTCGTCGTCCTCAGGAGGCGTCGGGTACGAGCGGTCAGAAGGCGGTGCTCAACGGGGCGCTGAACTTCTCGATTCTCGACGGATGGTGGGCGGAAGCGTACGACGGTTCTAACGGCTTCGCGATCGGGGACGGCTCTACGCACGTCGATTCGCGCGTTACGGACAAACGAGACGGCGACGCGTTGCTCGACGTCTTGGAACATCAAGTGATTCCGACCTACTACGATCGCAACGAGCACGGGCTCCCGATCAAGTGGATTCGACTCATGAAGAACTCGATCGCGACCCTTGCCTGGCGTTTCAGCTCGCACCGCATGGTCGCGGACTACGTGCAGTACGCGTATATGCCGGCGGCGGGCGGATTGAGCGTTAAGATGCCGCGCTAGCGTTTGACGCATAATTAGTCGACTGTTAATTTAAGAAAAGGCGTCGCGGGTTAGTCTGCGGCGCTTTTTTTTATTGGGAAAGAACGTTGCGCGCGCTGGAAAGAGTTGCAATAAACAGCGCGAACGTGTATAATGACGTCGACGTCCTTGGTATAATTGTTGACGCGCGTATATTGTGTTTACGAGGAAAAACCGGTATAATTGCGCGAGTAAGGAAGGATAACAAGGAAAAATAGATAAAATTCTGTGAACCTGGTTGAATTTTAGTGTTGGATAGTATAGAATATTTAGACAGGGCGGCGCGGCGCGACGGCGGCGCGCTCGACACAACGATAAGAAAGGGACTTCACCGTGCGGAAAAATGAACGCAACGTCGGGACGACGCGCGTTATTGCGGCGCTCGTTGTCGGTATGGCGCTGGGCGGCGCGCTCGTCTCGGGACTAGTTGGGGCTCAGTCGGGCTACGACGCTCCTAGCGGCGATCTTCGGGACGCTTTTGTTCAGAACGCGGCGCCTCGGGTCGCGTTGGACGCGAGCGGCGCGGCGAAATTTTCGCGGCCCCTTGAGGTTCCGCCGCTCTACGCGTTCGATTCGGCGCTCGACGAGACAGGTCGTCAGATCATACTCGTCGACTCTGAGACGAAGCACATATGCGTCTACTGGGTGCGTCGTCGCGGCGCGAACAGTACGATCGAGCTGGTGGCGACGCGCGCGTTTGAGCTCGATTTGAAGTTGGAGAATTTTAACGTCGAGGGCTTAACGCCCGGTCAGATTCGCGAGCAGTTGGAGTCTGGTCGGCCGTAGCGGTTGACGTAACGTATACAAACCGGATAACGGTTATAATTCGGATTGAATAGAAGGCGTTGAATTTTAGCGCCGAAACGGTCGAAAAGTCGATAGGGCGCGTCCTTGTCGGCGAGCTCTCGACCGCGTAACGAGTCGAAGAAGATTGCGGCGCCGCGTTCCTCGCGCCGCGCGGCAATCGAAAGTTAGATAAGTTTTTTTAGGAACGTTCGCATGTACTATAACTTGGAAAAAACAGCCTCGACGCTAGGGCTTTCGACCGGCGACGTGAATCGACTTCGCGAGAAGGGCGAGTTGCGCGCGTATCGCGACGGCGGTAATTGGAAATTCCGTAAGGAAGACGTAGACAAGTATCTTGCCAAAATGATCAAAGAACGTTCCCAGTCGCCGTCGGACGACCTCTTGACCTCGGACGACGACGACGAGCAAACGATCGCCGCGACCGACTCGGCAGCCTTCGATAGAATGTTCGAGGAAGGTGAGAATTACATTAGGATGCAAGGCGAATCGACGCCAGATAACGCGCGGAATGACGACGCGAAGAAAGACGACGAGCCAATGGTCTTCTCCTTCGACGACGACGAGCTCGCGCTCGCGCCGGAAGAGGACGCGACCGTCGCGGCGGCGCCGGACCTCGACGACGCCGACGATCTAGGATTAGAGCTCGCGCCCGAGGAGAACGACGCGAAGTCCGAACCCGCGCCGTTGAGCTTTGAAAAAGACGACTCGCACGAAGAGCTGGCGCTCGCGCCCGAGGACGACGATCTCCAGTTGGCGCCGGAAAACGACGACAACGGACTGTCCCTCGCGAAGGAGGACGACGATCTCCAGTTGGCGCCGGAAAACGACGACAACGGCGGGCTATCGCTGGTTAAAGAGGAGGAGAGCGGCAGTCTGACCGGCGAAGATTCCGCGCTCGCGGAGGATCTCGCGCTGGCGCCCGAGGGCGCGGCCTCGAAGATCGACCTGACCGCCGACGCGCCGGTCTCCGGCTCTGGCTCCGCCAGTTCCGACGGCGATCTTCACCTTGGCGGCGACAGCGGACTATCGCTCATGGACGAATTGGACGGCTCGAACGTCGATCTTGCGAACGCGGACGATCTCGTACTAGGCGGCAGCGGGTCCGGCAGCGGCAGCGGTCTGGACCTGAGCGGCGGTAGCGGACTGTCGTTGCTAGGCGATTCCGACGCCGACTTCGATATCGACGGCGCGGTCGAAGAGAACGCGGCGCCTCAGTCGGACGACGACGGAATCTTCGAGCTAGCGCCCGACGCCAATTCCGTATTGAACCTCGT
>ONJR01000135.1 GCA_900318195.1 uncultured Planctomycetota bacterium | reverse complement strand
CTCCCATCACAGCATGCCACAACTCCTGCGTCGTCTCCGTCTCTGCAAGCCAAAAACCGCGACTTATTCGTACCTTGTGTTGTGTCTCGTCGTCGTAGCGTTCTACTTCGCGACTGCCCATCATGAACTCACCCGGAGGGCACCAGCGGAATCGCACGTCGAAGCCGGCAATCGAGACGACTTTCACGTCTCCCGGCTTCGGTTCGTCCGCGCCCCAAAGCTCGTACGGCATAGTCGCCACCGCCGTAAAAAACGATATAACTAATATCAAGCACGCTCGTTTCAAATTCATTCTAACCTCGCAAAAAGCAATATAAAGGTCGCATAACAGACGCTCGCGACGTACGGTAGCGGAGCGCTGAGACTAGGCTACAAGCGGAACGTATGAATTATGCAGACAAAACGGCGTCCAACTGCGCGTTATCGTCCACGCTTTACACGAGATCAAGCGAGGAACTTGCGCTCGACCTGTTAAAACGACTGCGGTATCCTCCACAACGCTACGCTTGACGACCTTATAGATACGAATTGGGGAGTTTTTTCCGGAGTTTCTTGAAGAAAAGCAAAAAAAGCGGCTAGAAGAATGTAAGTCCCGATTTTTCTCGCGCGCAACGCGACTTCGGTAAGCCTCGGCGCGCGACAATGACAATAATACGAAGGCATATTACGTCCGACCAGTAAAGAAAACCAATAGAGCCAGGGCGCTACGGCTGAAGATTCGCGTCGACGCCCTCGTGAATCACGGTGCGCGGCGCTCCGACGCGCCATGCGATTTCCTTCATAACGCGTCCTTCTAAGTCGGTCGCGCGACCGATATCGATCCAGCCTTTGGAACGCGAGCGTTCGCCGACCGCTTGGGAGAGCTGGCTGAGATCGTCGTTGAAATGCAGATTGTAGTCGACGTTCGAACCGATTGGGTTCGGCATGTCTTCAATTTCGCGATTAATCGTTAGGTAGATAAAGAACCCTTTTTCCTCGGGCGTAACGCGGACATATGCGTAAGATCGCACCGTCTGAAAAGTCGCGAACCACCGGTCGGCGCACTCGTCGCCGTTTTTGCGCCATGGCTCGTGAACGCCGCCCATAATCGAGGGCTCCGTGTCGAGTCGACCTTCTGTGCAGTAGTAGTACGTCTTGCCGTTTTCATCGGTTCGCTCGTAGGTTCGCACGGGATTTTCCGTCTTAATTATGTAGTAATTGTCGATAACGTCGACAATAGCGTCCCAGAGAGCTTCGGCGTCTTGCGTCTGCACGAATAACGGATTCGGCTGTTCCGGCTCGTAGGCGCCGACAGGCACGTCGAGACGATTGAATCGTTCGCGAATCGCGCAGCAGGCGGTCATAGTCGGCGCGAGCCATACGACGAGCAGACACGCGCAAAGTGAGCGACGAACAGCGTTCTTCGCGTTTCCGTCGCGTCTTCGTGTAGCGTCCATGGCGGACGCGCTGGCTTCTTTTCGCACGCTAGAGCGCTTCATAAGGATCCTTCCCGTGATAAAAGTCGACGCCTCGACAAGTCCGCGTCAAGGCGTCGGCATTATAGGCTAATATCGCGCGCGGCGCAATAGCGCTTTTCGTCTTCCATACGCGTCAATCCCAGGGGACGCCGCGCACGATTTCTAGATCGGCGCGCATCTGACGCAAGAGCGCGTCGGACGATTCGAAACGAATAATATCGCGTATCTTATTACAGAAGTCAATCGCGAGCGGCTGATCGTAGAGGTCGCCTGAGAAATCGAGTAAGTGCGCTTCGATTTTAACGGCGTCAATCCCAAAGGTCGGGTTGCCGCCAAGGTTCACCGCCGCGCGGCGACGCGCGCCGTCCGGCAACGTTACAATTGCGGAATAGAGCGCCGGACGCGGCACAAGGGACGTCGGAAACGTAAGGTTCGCCGTCGGAAAACCTAGTAAGCGACCGCGCTGATCGCCGCGTCCGACAACGCCCTTGAGACGATAGCGGCGTCCCAGTCGTTTCGCGGCGCCCACGACGTCGCCTTCGCGCAACGCGGCGCGGATCGCGCTACTCGAGACAACGGCGTTCTCGCACTCCGCCGAGGGCACGACGTCGAGCGCGACGTTCGCGTCGCGACACAGCGCGCGCAACTTCTCGCCGCGTCCTTCGCGTCCTCGCCCGAACGAGAAACTCTCGCCTTCGACGAGTCGCGCGATCTTAAGCCTGTCAACGAGAGTCTCGCGAAAGAATTGTTCCGCCGTCTGATTGAGAAATTCACGCGTCGTCGGATACAAAATGAGCGCGTCGACGCCCGCGCGTTCGATCAATTTGCATTTCTCTTCGAGATCGCACAGGAGCGCCGTCGGGGCGTCCGGTTTGAGAATATCGCGCGGCGGCGGATCGAAGGTAAAGACGAGCGCGGGTCGATTTTCACGTCGAGCGTATTCGACGAGTCGCTCTAGAATTCGCGCGTGCCCCAGGTGCAATCCGTCGAATTTTCCGATCGCGAGCGCGGCGTGCGTCGCGCGGTCGCCCAGTTCGCTCAATCGCGTATAAATATCCACTCGTCTATCCTATCGTCGTCGCCGCTTCTTGTACGCGGCTAATAATAAGGCGCGTCGAACTCGTAGGAGCGCGACGCGCATACTGAAGTCTGAAGAGCTAGTTTACTCCATTTCACACTTGCTAAAAGGGGGGGCGTTAATCCTCGTCCTCGCGAAAGACGGAACCGAGCGCCTTTGTATTGCGATCGATTGCGAGAATAATCGTGCGCGTCTCGGAACCGTCTCCCGTCGTAGCAACGACTGGATACACGTGCCGACGCTCAGGTAGCGAGAACCGCACGGAGAACGCGCCTTCGCTATTGACGATAATAGGCTCGTCTTTAATCTTAACGGTCGCGCCTTCCGAGACTTTGCCGCGAATGATGACTTCCGCGTCGACGGAGACCTGCAACTTCTCCTCGTAGGGAGTAAAATCGTCGGTAAGTCGAGCGCCGCCGCGTCCGTCCTGGTCGAGTACGGGCTGTACAAATTCCAAGTTCGATCCGAGCGATCGTCGCTTACCTGGCAACGGCAACTCGCCGTCGATACGCGGTCGCCCTATTCTTGCGCCGCCGTAAAATGGGTTCGGCTCGAACCCTTGCGAAATCGGACTGAAAACAGGACGACTGAAGGCGTCGTGTATGAATCGTTGCGGCGTCGTAACGTGATTACTGGAAACGAGCGTGAAGAACTGCCCGTCGCGCGCAAGGTAGCCCAATTCGACCATGAAATGTTGCGGCGGATCGTCGACTTGCACGTACCAGTTGTTCAATTCGAGCCTAACGATAACGTCGGCGACCTGTTCGCGCCGTATCGTCGAGCCGCTCGCTTCCTTCTCGACGCGATAGACGCGCAAAACGGGATCGGCGGTATGCCAATGACGTCCCATTGCCGACCGCACGCGCTCGAGTAAGACGTCGCTCAATTCCCAGCACGCGCGCAACCAGTACGGATCGCAAACGATGAGGAGAAGTCGATCCACTTTATCGCGCGCGGTTATGAAAGTCTGGCGTTTTTCATGTTCGCGGGTCTCTTCGACCTCCGGTTGAATAAGCTCGTCCGTTCTAACGTCGAGCGGCGAACCGGTCGCGTGCGGTTCAGCGCTTTTTACTTCTCCCGACGCAATTTGATCGCGCGCGACTTCCGAGTTCGTCTCCTGCGCCGTCGACGCGGCTTGTTCGGGCTCGGCGGCGCGCTTTGTACGGCGTCGCTTCGGTTTCTCTTGGTCCTTGGTTGACTGGTCTACATTGTTCGTCGCGGCGTCCTTCGGCGAATCTTGCGAGGTCGCCCCTTCGCCGCTGGTCGTCGTTTCGCCGGTTGCGGCGTCGCTCTTTTTAGCGCGACGAGTATAGGGACGTCGAGTTCTCTTGCCAGGTTCCGGCGCGCTCGGCGTCTCAGCAGTGGACGAAGAATCTTCGACGGGTTTGTCGACCGTTTTATTTGTTTCGTTCTCCGCGCCGACTTCAGTCTTTTTAGCGCGCGTTCTCCGCGCTCTTTTGGGCGGCGCGTCTTGCGCTTCACCCTTAGCGCCCTCCGGAGTCGATTCCTTTGCGTCGCCATTCTCCTGCGCCTTGTCCGCGCGTTTGCGGCGTCCTCGCTTAGGTTTCTCGTCCTTTTGACTCTCTTGCGAAATAACGTCGAAGAGCGGGGTTTCAGGCTCCGGCGCGCTTTTGCGCGGTTTTCTACCGCGCTTCTTCTTAACGGGCGCGGGCTCTTCACTCGGCAGTTGACTTGGCGTCTCGGGCGTCTCCTGAGTCGTTTCCGGGGTCGTCGCGGGCATAGCGACTGGCGAAGTCGGCGCGACCGGCGTTACTTCTGTCGCCGTCGCGTCTGGCGTGGGCGCAACCTCGTCGGGCGCGCGGCGTTCGACCGCGTCGTTCGCTTCAGCCGTCTCGCTGGAGGGAGCGTCGTTATTCGCAGGACTCGACTCTCCTCCGTCTGCGGCGAGCTTCGCGCGTACGAACTCGAGTAAATCCGCCTTGCTCAGTCTTGTCCAGCCCGACCATTTCATCGACGCGGCTAGTTCGACGAGTTCTTTGCGTTTGAGTGTGCCGAGTAATTGGGAGTCGATCATCGCTATCTCCATACCAGGCGCGCGCACGCGACTACGCGTCGAGCGGTTGCGCCGTTAACAACATATATAGCGCGCTCGGTCAATATACCGACGCCTATTGTAGTATAATCATACCACCGATTGAAGAAATTTTCAACTCTTATTTTCCCCATTTTGCCTTTTTTCTTTATATTTTCTCTTTTCTCCCCCTACCCTTAGCGGCTCGGCGCCAGTTTGTAAAAAAAAAGGGTCCTTTTGCTAGCGTCGCGCTTTGAAACTTGTTATAATCAGATAGGCGCGCGGAATGCGCGAGGCGCGCCGGTGGCAAACCGCGCGCTGCGCTCGTGTGAGCGCGCTATGAGAAGGAAGCGAGTTTAATATGTTGCGATGGCGATTGCTAATTGGGATTCCGCTCGTGGCGGTGTTAATGACGCTGTGCTGGCTCGATACGAAATGCGTTGTTCCTGGTCTTCTTCTGACGCCCTTTTTCCTCGTCTGCGTCTTCTTTCTGTGCAAAGAGATCCTCGCGCTACTCAACGCAGGCGGCGTTTATCCTCGTCGGTCCACTATTTTTGTCGGAATATTCGGCACAATCCTTATATGCTGGTGCTCATGTCTCAACGAATTAGCGCTCAAGGAACTTGCGGCGCGATTCGCGTACTCCGGCAGCGGCGCGTCGAGCGTCGTTGTCGACGCGTCTCCCGAGCGCGAAGGCGCGGCGCGCGCCGCCTTAGATCAATCGTCCGAAACTTCCACAACGCACGAATGGCGCGTTTCGACGAACGCAAGCCTGCATATTCTCCTAGCGATCGCGGCTGGAGTTTTCATAGCGTTCGTCGGCGAAATGCTGCGCTTTCGCAGTCCCGGCGGGCATCTTATCAACTTGAGCGGCGCAGTTTTTGCGATCATCTATATTGGCGCGCTCGGGTCGTTTATTATCATGTTGCGTACTGCGTTCGGACTCATGGCGCTCCTCTCGATGATCTTAGTTGCGAAGATGTGCGACGTCGGCGCGTACACGGTCGGACGTCTTGTCGGTCGTCATAAGATGGCGCCGAGTTTGAGCCCCGGTAAGACGATCGAAGGCATAATAGGCGGCATGGTCTTTGCAGTCGCGACGTCGGCGCTGTGCGTTAAGTATCTTTTTCCGCTCGAATCCGGGTCGAGTTCTTCGACGACCCTTTTGGGAATATCGATCTACGGTATAACGGTCGGCGCGGCGGGCGCGCTCGGCGATCTTGCAGAATCGCTGATCAAGCGGGACGTTTCGCGCAAGGATTCAGGGCGCAACGTCCCCGGGTTCGGAGGTTTCTTGGACATATTTGACTCGCTCTTGCTCGCGGCGCCAGTCGCGTTTACGCTTTGGGCTTATGGAATAATTAAACTATAACGCGGTTTCCGCGCCTTCTGAATTTGCAACGACTTTGGAGATAGCCTATGCCGTCTAAAATCATCATTCGTCAGAAACACCAGAGCGACAACGACGCGGTCGCGGCGCTCATTCGCGATTCGCTCAACGTATGGTACCGCAAGAATCGCGGTTTCGACGCGGTCGTTCCGTCGCACGAAGCCGCCTCGATCTACACGCGCGTGTACGACGCGCTCGACCCTGAATGTTGCGTGGTCGCGGAAGACGTGGAAAGCGGACGGCTCGCCGGATCATGCTTCTACCATCCTCGTCCGACGCACGTCTCGCTCGGGATTATGACGGTCTCGCCCGAATATTTCGGTCAAAAAGTCTCTTCCAAGTTGCTCGCCGCGATCGTCGAGGTCGCGAAGGGGCGCAATCAGACGCTTCGGCTCGTCTCGAGCGCGATGAACCTCGATTCCTTCTCGCTATATAACCGCGCAGGGTTCATTCCGACGGAGATGTATCAAGATATGCAGATTCGCGTTCCCGACGAAGGTTTCGAGCTTGCGCAACCTTCCGGCGCGACGTTGCGAGACGCGGTCGAGTCCGACGTCGCCGCGATCGTGGAGTTGGAACGACGACTGCGTGGTATTGATCGCGCGAAAGACTACAAATTCTTCATAGAGAACGCGTCCGGAATCTGGGGCGTAAGCGTTCTCGTCGACGACGCGACGGGCGCGTTGCGCGGCGTCATGTGTTCTGTGCGCGATCCCGGCTGCGCTATGGTCGGACCGGGGGTCGCGGTCGACGAGGAGAGCGCGATCGCGCTCGTTACGCGCGAGCTTAATCGATATGCTGGAGAATGGTCGCCGATTGTGCTCGTGCCGACGAACGCGCCTATTCTGCGACTACAGATGTACGCGTACGGCGGTCGTAATACGGAAACTCACGTCGCGCAGTCGCTCGGCGAGGCGCTCGTCGCCTCCGGGGTCGCGATTCCGACGTTTATGCCAGAGACCGCGTGATTGCCGGAGAATTTAGCCATGACGCGCGAACTCGAATCGTCGGCGCGCCCTAACGTTTTCGCGCCGGACGCGCGATATTACGCGTTGAGCGCTTATATGCGCCGCGAATTTGGCGGCGTAGTGCGCAAAATCAGCGTGGACGCGCATTTTTCATGTCCCAATATAGACGGCTCTGTCGGTCGCGGCGGCTGTATTTTCTGCGACGCCGCGAGTTTTAGTCCAAGCCGCCAGATCGGGTTGCGCGAGATTAGCGATCAGATCGAAGACGGCGTAACGCGCCTGAAGCGGCGATTCGACGCGAGTAAGTTCATCGCGTATTTTCAACCGTCGACGAACACGCACGCGCCGGTCGACGTCCTTGAACGCGTCTATCGCTCGGCGTTGCGACGACCCGAGATCGTCGGAATTGCGATCGGCACGCGACCCGACGCGTGTTCCGAACCGGTCTTGGCGTTACTTGAAACGCTCGCGCGCGAGACGTGGCTCGCGCTCGAACTCGGCGTGCAGTCTTCGCACGACCGCACGTTGCAATGGTTGAATCGCGGGCACGACTATCGTAGTTTCGTGGACGCGACGCGTCGAGCTCGCGCGCGCGGACTTCGTGTCGGCGCGCACGTTATTTTAGGACTTCCGTGCGAGAGTCGCGCTGACGTCGCGACCACGGCGCGCCGTTTGGCTACGCTTGGTCTGCATTCGATTAAGCTCCACCATTTGTACGTCGTTAAGGGCACGCGGCTGGAACGCCTCTGGCGCGACGGCGCCGTTCCTTTGCCAACGCTTGACGAGTACGCCGAGCTGGTCGTCGATTTTCTCGAACGTCTTTCACCGTCGACGGTAGTCGAGCGAGTCGCGGGCGAGGTCGGATCGGACTACCTTGTCGCGCCTAGTTGGACGGCGATTAAGCACGCGGGTCGGAACGCGGTTGAGCGCGCGTTGCGCGCGCGCGACTCGTACCAGGGCAAATACTTCGATCCTAGCGTTCAGGATCCCTTCGTCGAGTAGTCTAGCGTAAGGTTTATCGCAAGTTTTTCGGGCGCGACTGAAGTTTTCGCGTTGTTTAGACGATACTAGAAAAGGCTGTATCCTATCGGGACGCAGTCTTTATATAAAAAAGATCCTTCGAATCGATCCTACGCGACGCGCGGTCGGAACCGGAACTTTTAACGGGGACGGAACGGCTGTAACTTTTTCCGAGCGCACGGCGATATGATCGTAGTAGTAAGGAGCGTTGTTTTACCGCGCGGCGTTACGGACGAAGCGGCGGTAATGTAATCGTTAATGATATACTCAGACGCAAGGACGCCAAAAATGAACATGATAGGAAGACGCGCGTTCATCGCGCGCGCTTTCGCGACCCTCGCGTTCGGAACGGTCGGGCTAGAGTTCGCGCGCGCGAGCTCCGATAAGTTGGACGCAGAGAAATTAAAGGTCGCGTTGCGCGTTACGACCGACGGGCAAGCGAAGTTTATCGACGACGTCGTCGAGAAAGTCGAAAAGGGCGACGTACCGGAGCAGTTGCTTTACACGGCGTATCGCTACGCCATGAAGAAGCAGCCCGGGCGGCGCGTGTTCTACTTTAGACTGTGTTTGGTCGAACTCGCCAAGCGCTCCGGTCTCAAAGTTAAGTTTTTGACGTTCTAGTCTGGCGACGCTATTAAGCGCACAAGCCGTTTTTCGACGACGCCTGTACGGCGCCGTGCGAAAAACGGCTTGCTTGTTTCTTGATACTTCAACTTCGCTCGCGCCGCGCGCTGCGACCTGGCTACTCTTTCAATTTCCGACGCAAATAAAGCGCGCGCAACTCGTCCTCTTCGATCATAGGATCGGCGAGTTGCTCCTCCTGAGTGAGACGTCTCAAATGACTCGGTTGCGACGCCACAATGAGTTCGTCGACTAGCGACGCAGAAACGTCGTTAATGAGCCCGACGTGAACGCCCAAGCGCACGTTCGACAGGTGCGTCGTCGCCTCGGCAAAAGACATTTCACGCGCGGAAGACAACGCGCCCAACGAGCGCGAGCAGCGATCGTCCAGACCGACGCGGTCCTGCGCCAGAATCTCTTCGCGCGCGCGACGCTCATAACCGACGACGCTGGCAACGACCCCGCGCAACATTTCGATTATCTCGTCCTCAGAAGAGCCAAGCGTCGCTTGCGAGCTGATCTCAAATAGATCGCCAAGATTGTCCCCCGACTCGCCCAAACGACCGCGCGCGGCAAGATTCAACTTCTCAAGACTTCGCATGACCTTGCGCGCATGATTCGTCTCGATCAAGCCGGGAATGTGCACCGTTACGCTCGCTCTTAAACCGGTGCCTACTGTCGAAGGGCAAGACGTTAAAAACCCGAACTCGTCGTCGAAAGAATAGACCAACCGTTCCTCGAGCGCGTCGTCTACGTCGCTCAAACGCGACCATGTTTCACGCAACGCGAACCCGGCGTTCGTCGCGACCATGCGCACGTGATCGTCGCCGTTCACCATAACGCAGAAATCCTCCGACGGACTAACGAGCAACACGCGCGGACATTTAGACTCGATAAACTCGCGACTCGCGAGCTGACGCTCCACGAGAAGCGACGCGTCCTCTGCGGAAAGCGTATCCATCCGGAAAACCGAGACCCCGGTCGGCTGGAAAGCTTGCTCCGCAGCTTCTTCCACCTTACGAATCACGCTAACAAGATCAGGAGCGGACGAGCGACCGACGAAAGAAAACCCTTCGAGATTACGCGAAAGGCTCAGACAGGAAGAGACGACGACGTCGGAATCGCGACCGGCGGCGCGTAGCCAAAAGCATGGTTGACTTGCTAATTTATCTATATTCACGGGGTTCACCGATTCTCTATGTACACTACGTTCTCGCGACCGACGACAAGGTTCGACGACGCGCATGGAGCGAATAATATACCCTTTTCACGGGAAAATGACAAGGGCGACGTGCGTCAAAAAAGCGCTAAAGCGAAAGAGGTTCGCTCGCCATGCGGCGTTCGTCGCGCGTTAATTCGTACATATCGGCGATTAACTTGACGTCGCAAGGACGCTGAACCTTATTCCGGCGCGCAAACATACGCTCTTGCACGTGCGTCATGAGTTCGACAGAAAGCTCCGTTACCTGACCGAAAGAACGCGCGTAATTCACGAAACTAGGCGCCGCTGTCGTTACAAACCCGTACGCCATACTGCACGCGCCGATCGTCTTACCCGTGAAGATGCTCGTATTGATCGCCGTCTTCGAATAGTCGCCGATCACGCACCCGAGAAACTGCATATGCGAAGCGTATCGACCCGCTGGAGTCTCCTGCCACACCTCGTTGTAGGAATTCTTAAGGTCGCTATTGCACGTGCCAGCGCCGAGATTGACCCAACTGCCAAGGTAACTGTGCCCGAGAAAGCCGTGGTGCTGCTTATTCGAAAACGGCTCGATCGTCGTCGCTTCAACCTCGCCCCCGATTTTGCACGTCGAACTAATCGCGACGCTGTCCTTAATCGCCGCGTGCTCGATCACCTTACTGTTAGGACCCACATAGACTGGTCCGCGGATAAAACAGAACGGACCAATATCGACGTTCTCGCTCAGAATAATAGGACCCTTGCTAGTATCGCATGAAAAGTAGTCCCCTATCTTGGGACGCTTCTCGACCTCGCGCGGCACAAAGAGCCCGTCGCAAAACTCCACGTAATCTGCGCTCGCAAGACGGTATTCGAGATTCGCGCCTATCAGCTCCAGGTGCAAACGAATCGCGTCCGCTGGACGTTCGAGGAGCGTAATCGGACCGGGCGCCTCGAGCGGAGGAAGCGTCAGATCCTGCAGTATTCCCTGCAACTGCGCGGGTCCGATTACTTGATGCGGCAACGCGGCGCCGGTCGGTAGAATCGCCGCGATAAAGGAGTCGCCGTAATATACGGCGGCGCCGCGCTCGTAATCTCGTGCAAGTAGCGCGCGACAGAACTCGAGCAGATTCGCGCGCGGCGCAATCCGCGCGTTCAGCAGAAGAATCGGTCCGCGCCGCTCGCCGTCGCAAGGTCGCCACGCATACGACGCGTCCTCCGCCAGAACGCCGCGCAAATGAGGACGTACGACGAGTTCTATGGCGTCCCCTAGTCCGCGCGCAAGATTCAGTAGCCGCAACGATCCCACGCTAATCGAAAACGCCGCGCGTCCGATCGTAATCGGGTACAGATCCGTAACTCTGGCGTCTTCAAATAAAATGACATGCATAATGCGTCGTCTCCTAACATAACGTTTAATCGCGGGACGCGCCAATTCGCGCCGCCGTTCGCGCTGATAGTAACGGAAACGGCGCCGCGCGTCAAGATAGGAAACGTAGACTACTGAGAGAACGTTATAAGACGAATTTTAAGAAAAAAAGATTTTCAACCGGTTTTATCGTTACTTTGGCATGAATTTTGCGTACTAATTAAGGGCGAGCGATACAAACGCTCCGCTCGACTGTAAAGAATTAACGGTTGAAATTCGATTCGATAACGAAAGAGAAAGAGAAATGCGCCGTACTCTAATGAAATATTTCGGACTCGCAAATATCGTCGTACTAATGTTGCTCGCAGCGCGCGCGTTCACGAGCGCGGAAGCGCTAGCGCAAGCGACGAACCGATCCTCCGCTGTCTATAATTCACAAGCGACAACGCAAGCGGTAAGACCTTTACCCACTGAACTCACCACGCGCGTCGCGCAAGACGACCTATCCGACCGACTCGTCGAACTAACGCCCGAGGAGCGGGTCGCCGTTCAACTATACGCGTTGCGCAATAAGAGCGTCGTGAACGTCTCGACCGTCGAGACGCGCGCAAATTTATTCTTCGAGCAAACCTCGGAAGGGTGCGGAAGCGGAATCGTACTCAATAAGGAAGGGGTCGTGCTAACGAACTTTCACGTCGTGGAAAACGCGTCGAAGGTCGACGTCACGCTCTTCAACGGCGAAACCTACGCCGCGAAGTTAATCGGAGTCGACCCTAACACCGACGTCGCGCTCGTTAAAATCGACGCCGAGTCGGACGAACTCTTTCCGGTCGACTTTGGCGATTCCTCGAAACTACTCGTCGGTCAAACGGTCTATGCGATCGGCAATCCGTTCGGACTCGAGCGCACAATGACCAAGGGCATTATCAGCAACGTGAACCGTTCAATCAGCAGTCCTAATCAGTACCGTCAGATTAAAGGCGTGATTCAAGTGGACGCGGCGATCAACCCCGGCAACTCGGGCGGCGCGCTCTTCGACACGAGCGCGCGAATGATCGGTATGAACACGGCGATCGCGAGCCGAGTCGGTGAAAACTCCGGCGTCGGGTTCGCGGTGCCCGTCAATACGATTCAGCGAATTGTCGCTATCCTGCTCGAAAAGGGCGAGGTCGTGCGCGGGAACGCCGGTATTGTCCAGGTTCATGAAACGGAAGACGGTCTCATTCCGGCGCTCATCGACGAAGGCGGCGCCGCCGATCAAGCAGGTCTGCGCGGCGGTAAGCTGGTAATTATGCGACGCAATGTGAACGGCAGAACGTATGAATCGCACTCGTTCAAAAGTCCAAAGGAAGGGTTCGATTTGATCAACGCCGTCAACGGTCAACCGGTTAAAACGGGCGAAGACTTCATTACGGCGGTTGAAGAGCACGCGCCGGGCGAGACGATCGAACTAACGGTTACGCGTCAGGGACAAGTAATTCAACTTCCGATCGTTCTCAACTAACGCGCAAGCAAAGCGCGCATTAAGCGCTTGAATTATTATTTCCCAAATGGGAGAGCGCGCCGGGGTTTTTTCCTTTTTTACCCGGCGCGTTTTCTATTTCTTGTCAACGCTGCCGACCGGCGTGTAATTCGCAAAAGCGCACAAAGTTTACGTTATTTTACCTTGACGACGCCACGCTCGACAGCTATCTTGATTATGTGCGTTCGGATGGAACGTCTGTCAATCGGTAGCCACTTCATTGTAAGGAGCGTTAGAAATGCGCATATTACTCGCCGGCGTTTGCGCGCTCGGTTTTTTAGCTAGCGCGTTCGCCGCGTACGCGGAAGAAAATGCAACTAATCCCGTTCTGTGGACAGACGCGCCCGACGTCGCCGTCGTTCGAGCGGGGGACGAGTACTACATGAGCTCGACGACGATGCATATGTCGCCCGGCGTCCCTATTATGAAATCGAGCAATCTCGTCGACTGGAATCTCGTCGGATACTGCTACGCCACGCTCGACGACAACGATCAGCTCGCGTTGCGCAACGGTCGCAATGCGTACGGGGCGGGCAGTTGGGCCAGCTCGTTGAGGTATCGAGACGGCGTCTTCTATTTAGCGACCTTCTCTGGCACAACGGGCAAGACGTATATCTATTCAACGCGCGATCCGAGCGGCGCCTGGGACGTGAAGTCCTTTCGCCCAATGTGCCACGACTGTTCTCTCTTCTTCGAGGACGACGGAACCCCTTACATAATCTACGGCGGCGGCGATATCCGCATAACGGAACTGAAGGACGATTTATCAGGCTTCAAAGAGGGCGGCGTCAACCAGATTCTGGTTGCGAACGCGACGCGCGCGGCGGGCGGTCGTCCGGGCTTACCGGCTGAGGGCTCGCAGTTCTTTAAGCGTAACGGTAAATACTATCTTTGCAATATAACCTGGCCTCAGGGCGGTATGCGTACGGAAATCGTATACCGAGCGGACAATCTCCTCGGACCGTACGAAGGTCGCGTCTTACTGCAAGATCGCGGAATCGCTCAGGGCACGATTTTTGAAGGACCCGGCTCGCAATGGTACGCGATGCTCTTTCAGGACGCTGGCGCAGTCGGTCGTATGCCGTATTTGCTTCCGATCGACTGGATCGACGAGTGGCCCGTCGTCTCGGGCAACGGTAAAGTTCCCGACACGCTGTCGATCAAGCGCGTCGGTCGCACGCTCGGTAATATTGTCGAATCCAGCGAATTCGATAGCGCCGAGCTTCCGCTCGCCTTTCAATGGAACCATAATCCGGTCGAGTCGGAGTATTCCTTTTCAGCGCGTCCGGGCTGGTTGCGCCTAACCTCCGGTCGCACGGACGGCGCGATAACGGAGACGCGCAATATTCTCACGCAGCGCACATTTGGTCCGACAAGCGAGTGCGTAACGTTGGTCGACGCCAGCGGTCTGCAAGACGGGGACGTCGCGGGTCTGTGTCTTCTGCAACGCAAGTACGGCTATCTTGCCGTCGTTAAGCGCG
>ONJR01000134.1 GCA_900318195.1 uncultured Planctomycetota bacterium | reverse complement strand
TAGCGACAAAGGCTATGAAGAGGAAGGAAAGAGCCGAAGGGAAAGCCGAGGGAAAAATAGAGGGGAAAATAGAGGGGAAAGCCGAGGTCGCGAAAAATCTCATCGCCATGGGACAGCTGAGTTACGAATTGATCGCGCAGGCGACCGGTCTAACCTCCGCCGAGGTCGCGCAACTCGCTGCCTCATGATTGCGTGGCTTCCGTCGTCTGGCGCGCTCTCTTGAGCAAAATCGCAAATTTTACCCAGTTTTACTTCCACAAGGAAACGATATATACTATAGTACGACCGTCGTTATAATCGCGCGACGCGGAGTCCGCGAGCGACGCCAGAATTCATTGGGGAAAGCGAGTAGATCATGTCAAATCAGCGGGAAGTTAGCGACGCAGCGCGCGTGCCGCCCAATAACCTAGAAGCGGAACGCGGCGTGCTCGGCGCTATTCTGCTAGACCCGCAACTGTGCGACGACGTCGCGCTCGTCGTGCGACCGGACGACTTCTATCTCGACAAGCACCGGAGGATATACCGTCGTCTACTCGCAATGAACGCGGACGCGTCCGGAATCGACGTTACGCTACTCGTCGAGGCGTTGCGCCGTTCGGGCGAGCTTGAAGAAGTCGGGGGCGAAGCGTACCTTGCGGAGCTTATGACGAGCGTGCAGGTAACGGCGCACGCGGCGTATTACGCGAAGATCGTCTCCCAGAACGCCATGCGCCGCATGGTAATCGACGCGTGCGAGACGGCGCTCAACGACGCGTATTCCCCTCAGATTCAGCCGCAGGAGCTCGTCGCGCGCGCCGAAGAGCGCATCTTCGCGATCAACGACGCGCACAATACGACGCGCCTGGAACGCATGAACGAGCTACTGCCAGACGTCTTCCACCTCATTGACGCGCGCGCCGCAGGCGACGTCGACGGCGTCCCGACCGGGTTCGCCGATCTCGACAGTATGCTCGGCGGTCTGCACGGCTCCGAGCTCATTATTCTCGCCGCGCGTCCGTCCATGGGCAAGACGGCGTTCGCAACGAATATCGCGGACCACGTCTCGGTCAACGAGCGTGAACCGACGATCTTCTTCAGTCTCGAAATGGCGCGCACGGAACTCGCGTTGCGTATGCTATGCGCGCGCGGACGCATTCCGGGCGAACATCTGCGCGGACGCCTAACCGCCAAGGAGCAGGAGAGCTTCACGCGCGCGGCGTCGGAGCTCGGCGAAGCGCCCTTGTATATCGACGACTCGCCGTCACGAACGGTTACCGAAATTGGCGCGGTTGCCCGGCGGCTCAAGAGGCAAGAGGGGCTAGGACTCATTGTAATCGACTACCTAGGACTCATCGAGCCGGACAATCCCTCGGATCCTCGCCAGGAGCAGGTCGCGAAAATCGCGCGACGCCTCAAGGGACTCGCGCGCGAGCTAAACGTGCCCGTGCTCTGCCTCGCTCAGCTCAATCGTCAGACGGAAGCGGCGAAGGACAATCGTCCGAGACTCAGCCACCTGCGCGAATCGGGCGCGATCGAGCAGGACGCGGACGTCGTTATGTTCGTACACCGAGAGGAATATTACCACAGTAAGGAAGAAGCGGAGACCAAAGGGTTGCGCGGGCGCGCGGAAATCATCGTTGCGAAGCAGCGCAACGGACCGGTCGGCGACGTGCCGCTCGCGTGGATTAGTCGGTACACGCTCTTCAGTAATTTCCAGGAGGGCGGCGACGAGTCCGCCGGATATTACGAGTACGACGATTTCGGACAATTTGGCGACGACGGCGGCGCGGGGTTCGTCGACAAAGGCGTCTACTAGCGCGCCTTAGGTCGGTCGCAAGTGAACAGTAAGCTAGGGGCAACAAGCAAGTTGGTAAAATGAAAGCGTTAGTAACAGGCGGCAGCGGATTTTTAGGCCGGTATCTGGTCGAGCGACTCCTCGCGGACAACGTCGAGGTGCGCACGTTCTGCCGCCGTGCGAGCGAGCCGTTGCGCCAGCTCGGGGTCGAGCAGGTTCTCGGCGATCTTCGTTCGTTCGAGGACGTCGCGCGCGCAGTCGCAGGGTGCGACGCCGTGTTTCACGTCGCGGCGTTTCCGAGCGTCGTAATGGATCCGCGCCCTTATTACGAGACGAATATTCTCGGCGCGCGCAACGTGGTCGCCGCATGTCTCGCGAAGAAGGCGCGACGACTCGTCTACACGAGCACGCAATGCGTCGCCAATACGATCGAATCTCAGGAAGGCGTCGACGAGTCGACCCCTTACGCGCCGCAGTTCCTCGCATGGTACCAGATGACCAAAGCGATTGCGGAGCAATTCGTCCGCGCGGCGAACTACGCGCCCTGGACGGACGACTACGACTTCGGAGGGCTCGATCTCTCGCCGACTCGTTTTCGCTCGCTAAATACGCGGTTCACAATAACGCAGCCGAAACGCGACCCCACGCGCGAAGACGCGCTAATGACCGTCGCGCTACGCCCTCACCTGATCTGGGGACCGCGCGATCGCCATCTCATACCGCGCCTCATTCAGCGCGCGCGCGCGGGAAAGCTCGCGCGCGTAGGAGACGGGACGAATCGGCTCGCGACTATCTACGTCGCCAACTGCGCCGACGCGCACAAACTCGCGTGCGACGCGCTTGTACCGTGCGGACCGGCGCCGGGCTCCGTATACTACGTCTCGCAACCGGAACCGATCAACTGCTGGAAGTGGATCGACGACCTGCTCGCGCTCGTCGACGAGCCGCCCGTTAAGAAGTCGATCTCGTTCCAAACAGCATGGCGGCTAGGAATCGCGCTCGAAAAGATATACTCGATCCTGCGTATCAAGTCGGAGCCGACTATGACGCGGTTTCTCGCGACCCAGTTCGCGAAATCATACTGGTTCGACACGTCGCGCGCGCAACGCGAGCTAGGCTTCCAGCCGAAAATATCGACTCAGGAGGGAATGCGCCTACTCGGCGAGGATCTGCGCGCGCATTTCGCGACTCAATAGCGCCGCGCGACGATTAGAGAAGTCTAACCAATTCGTAAAAAACCAAAAAAAACGCCTTGATCGATCGTCGTACAACTTCCCAAACGCTGGAAAAAGAGTACCATTTAAAGGCGTCGTGTCAAAGACGTGGCAAACGCGCGTCAGACGATTAGTTTTATTCAACTGTACTGTTATTTGAACTTGAAAGGGTACGCAAGTGTTGTCGAAAGAACGGTTCGCAAATATCGACTGTATATTTAATCCGAAGTCTGTCGCCGTAATTGGCGCTTCTGCTAAAAAGGGCGGCGTCGGCAACGACGTCCTCGTTAATCTCATCAAGGATTTCAAAGGCGAGATTATTCCCGTCAATCCCAAGGGCGGCGAAATCGAAGGACTCAAGGCGTACACTACCTTGACGGAGATCCCGGGCGAAGTCGACCTCGCGGTCGTGCTCGTGAACGCGAAGTTCGTGCCCGGCGTCGTTGATCAAGCGATCGAGAAGAAGGTCAAGGGCATTGTTATTATCTCGGCGGGCTTCAAAGAAGTTGGTCACGAGGGCGCGGTCATTGAGAAGGAAATGGCGGACAAAGCGCGCGCTGCTGGTATTCCGCTCGTCGGTCCTAACTGCTTGGGCGTCATCAACGCGGAAGCCGGTTTGAACGCGAGTTTCGCGAGCAAGATCTGCAAGCCGGGCTCCTTGGCGTTCATTTCGCAATCTGGCGCGCTGTGCACGTCGGTTCTCGATTTCGCTGAAGCGCGTCAGATGGGCTTCTCGAAATTCGTCTCGTTCGGCAATAAGTCGGACGTCAACGAAACAGAACTCCTCGAATACCTCGCGGACGATCCGAAAACTCAGGCGATCGCGCTCTATCTCGAAGACATTGCCGACGGCAAGGGCTTCATTGAGATCGCGTCGAAGATCTTCTGGGAAAAGGGCAAGGTCGTTCTGTGCCTGAAGTCCGGTCGTAGCGCGGAAGGCGCGAAGGCGGTAAGTAGCCACACGGGCTCGCTCGCCGGTTCCGACGCGGTTTACGACGCGATCTTCACGCAGTCTGGCGTGCAGCGCGTCGACACGATTTCCGAACTCTTCGACCGCGCGTCCCTTTACACGACGCAGCCGGCGCCGAAGGGCAAGAATTTGGCGATCATTACGAACGCGGGCGGTCCCGGCATCATGGCGACCGACGCCGCCGTGCGCAACGGTCTCAAGCTGGCGCAGATTTCCGACGAGACGAAAGCCAAGCTTAAGGAAACCATGCCGCCCGCCGCGTCGCTTCGCAACCCGGTCGACGTTCTCGGGGACGCGCACAGCGACCGTTATCAAATCGCGACCGAACTCATCATGTCCGATCCCAACGTCGACATGGGGCTCGTGCTGCTCACGCCGCAATCGATGACCGACTCCGACAAGATCGGCGCGGACATTCCGGCGGTCATTAAGAAGTCCGGCAAGCCGGTCGTGTGCGCTTTCATGGGCGCGGCGGCGGTCGCGGACGGCGTTGCGGCGCTCGTCTCGCAAGGCGTGCCGAACTACTCGTTCCCGGAAGACGCGGTCGCCGCGCTCGGCGCCTACGTTAAGTTGACAGAATTCCGCGCGCTGCCGGATCGCGAATACATGTCCGCCGCCGATTGCGACGTCGAAAAGGCGAAGGCGATCGTGGAAGAAAAGCTCGCGGGCGCGGACGAGAAGTACCTCACTCAAGCGGAATGCCGCGGTATTTTCGAATGCTACAACCTCCCGTTGCTCAAGAGCGGCGTCGCGAAGAGCGCGGAAGAAGCGGCGGCGATCGTCGAGGGAATCGGCGCGAAGGTCGTTATGAAGGTCATGTCGGACGACGTCAAGCACAAGTTCGACGCGGGCGGCGTTATTCTGAACGTCGAGGGACCTGAGGCGGCGAAAGCGGCGTACGCGAAAATTTACGAGAACGTCGAAAAGAACGTGCCGGGCGCGAAGATCGACTCCATTCTCATCGAGCAGATGGCGGAAAAGGGCGTCGAAGTCATTCTCGGCTGCAATCGCGACGCGAAGTTCGGTCCGCTCGTCATGATCGGGCACGGCGGCACGTACGCGGAATTGTGGAAGGACGTCGCGTTCCGTCTCGCGCCGATGCAGAAGATTTCCGCCGAGCGCATGGTGCGCCAGATCAAGACGTTCAAAATGCTAGACGGCTTCCGCGGCGCGCCCAAGTGCGACGTCGCAACGCTCGAAAAGACGTTGCTCAGCTTCGCGACTATGCTCGTGAACCATCCTGAAATCGCAGAATGCGACATTAACCCTCTGATCGTGCACGAAGACGGCAAGGGCTGCTCCGTCGCCGACGCGCGTATTATGCTACGTCGCGTTAAGTAACTTGTCGACCTGAACTCGCGACGCGTTCCTTCGCGTCTTCTCGGCGCGAAGGTCGGCGCGCGTTGACCTAACGAGAAAGAAACGTTGCGCGTTCGCGACGTTTCTTTCTTTTTGGCGTCATAGTTGCTAGTGAACGTCAGACGCCTAGGCGTAAGCGCGCGCTTGCAAGCGAGCGCGCGCCGATACATCCATTCCAACCTTTAGAGAAAGACGATATGTTTAACGACGCGCTTTTTCCTTCCAAGAGTAGCATGAACGCTGGCTATCAAGATTATCAGCGTCAGCGGACAATGACTTTGGGCGACCTGTTGCTCGACAATCGCATTATTTTCCTGCAGGGCGAGATCTCGAACGCGTCCGCGAACGACCTCGTGATGAAGTTGCTATATCTCCAGAGCGTGAATCGACGCAAGGATATCAACTTCTATATCAATTCGCCCGGCGGCAGCGTCTCGGCAACGCTCGCAATTTACGACACCATGAAGATTCTATCGTGTCCGGTCGCGACCTACTGCGTCGGGCTGGCGGCGAGCGGCGGCGCTATTCTGCTCGCGGGCGGCACAAAGGGCAAGCGTTACGCGTTGCCGCACTCGAAGGTCATGATACATCAGCCTTGGGGCGGGGTCGGCGGTCAGGTCTCCGATATTGAAATCCAGGCGAACGAGATTCTGAAAGATCGTCAGACGCTCAACGAGATTCTCGCGCAAAGTTCTGGCAAGTCGATCGAGCAGATCGCGCGTGATATCGATCGCGACTTCTACCTTTCCGCCGAAGAGGCGAAGGAGTACGGGCTCGTCGACAGTATTCTCACGAAGACGCCGGACGCGGACGATAAGAAACTTGTCTAAGCGCGCGCTCTTGCAGAGCGTCTCCTAGACGTCATACTACGCGCGTTTCCTTTTCGCGCGGCAACGAGAACAAAGGAAGATCACAGTGTCGCTAATACCGATAGTCATTGATAAAAACGGGCGCGAAGAGCGAGCGATGGACATTTACAGCCGTCTGCTCCAAGATCGCATTATCTTTCTGGGCACGGAAGTGAACGCGGCGAGCGCGAATTCGATCGTTGCGCAACTACTCTATTTGCAGTCCGTCGATCCGGACGCGGACGTGCATCTTTACATTAACTCGCCTGGCGGCAGCGTAACGGCGGGGCTCGCGATCTACGACACCATGCAATACATAAGTTGTCCGGTCGCGACCTACTGCATTGGTCAGTGCGCGTCGATGGGCGCCGTCTTACTCACGGCGGGAGCGCACGGCAAGCGGTTCGCGCTACCGAATTCGCGCGTTATGATACACCAGCCGCTCGCTGGCATGGAAGGAACGGCGGAAGAGATCATGATCCACGCGAAAGAGTTCAAGTTCATTAAGCAGAAGATGAACAATATTCTCATTAAGCACACGGGTCGCACATTAGAAGAAATCGAGCGCGACACCGATCGCGATAATTTCATGTCCGCCGACGAGGCGCAAGCGTACGGACTCGTCGACCAGGTCGTCTCGACCTTCCCGTCCGTCGCGAAATAACTTGCTTCGCGCGCGTTCGCGCGTCGGCGCTTTTCCCTACAAACGCGTTCGCTATCCGGCGAGCGCGTTTTTTCTTATCGCGCGAACGTTCTCTATCGTTATTCTCTACGCAATCTTCCTATTCTACGAAATAACCGCGCGGCGTATGAAAAAAACCGGAGAAAAATGCGCTGCAACGCCAAGAAAAAGGGAAATTGTCATTGTCGAACGGCGCGTTTTTTGTTATCCTCGGGCAACGCGCGCTCTACGCGACGGCGGCGAGCGCGCGGCGGCGAGCCGGAAGTTCGTCGCCTTATGGACAACGCGCGCGTCGCGACTACGCGAAATTTCGCCGCCTTGCGGCGCGCGGAACAACAAGGAAGTTCCAATGAAATCCACCATTCCGAATTGCGCGCGCGGACTCGCGTTCGCGCGGATTGCGACCCTCGCGCTGGTCGTCGTTACGCTCGCGACGTCGAGCTCGTGCACGTCGCGACGCCAGTACGCGATCAACGAAGAGCTGCTCATTGACAATCGGCGGCTCTTAGAGGACGAATTATACCGCGTGCAATTTGAACTGCGCGACGCGCTCGAAGAAAACGAACGACTGCGCGCTAAACTAGAAAAAGATAACGACGAACGACCGCGCAACGAAAGACGCCTCAATACGACGACTCCGCAGCGCGCCGACTCGCTACGTAAGAGCGACGACGAACGATTCTTCCCAGGAGGCGACGCGTTGCGCACAAACGGTCAGTCCGCCAACGAGATCGAGACGTTGCCAGACTTCGTGCCGATTCCAAGTTCGCGCGAAGACGCGCAACAGCGCAAGCGATCGCTAGCGCAGGCGAACTACGTCGACGTCGCGCCCCCGAGGATCGCTAACGCCGCGACTCAGAACACGGAAGAGCTACGCGACGAAAGCGCGCAAGAGTCCGCGAACTATCAGGACGAGGCGTACGATACGAGCGAGGAAGAAGAGGACGACTGGACGCCCGTCTCGTAACGGACGATAATGTCGGAATCGTCGCGCCGCTGCGTCGTTACGAATACGAGCGCTCACCGTCGCGCGCGCCGCATAGACGCGTTGCGATCGAACGTTTGCTAGGATAAACTTTGATGAAAAAAGACTTCTTTAAGGAATACGGGTTTAGAATTGTTTTCGTCGTCGTCTTTCTGCTCTCCTTTGTATGGATGGGCACGAAGCAGACGATTATGAGCAATTCCAACTCTGTCGAAGACTGGTTGCCGCCCCACTATCAGGAGACGCGCGACTATCAATGGTACCTCAATAATTTCCCATTTGAGAGCTACGTCGTGGTAAGCTGGGAAGGCTGTGAAATCGACGACGATCGCATTGAACTTTTCGCGCAGAAGTTGTGTCCCGAGCAGACGATCGACAACTACTCGCTCTCTTCCTCGGTCGAGAGCTTTAAGGCGGACCTAAAATTAACGCGCGCGCCGAACGAATCGAAGGAGGAGTTGCGCGAACTCGCAGGCGAGGAGACGAACGCGTCGACGCGCGCGCTCATTGAGGCGACCGGCTCGGAGGTCGTTACGCCGCCAGACGCCGAGCAGCCTTCGGCTCCGTCCTATTTCAAGTCCGTTATGACGGGTCCGCGACTCGTTAAGTTGCTCTCGCAGGCGTACGCGCGCACGGAGCGTCGCCCGCAATTGGGTCAAGAGGTCGCGGACGCCGCGAGCGCGTCGGAATTGGACAGTAAGATTCGCGAGCGCCTCAAGGGCACGCTCATCGGTCCGGACGGCAAGAGCACGGCGCTAATCGTTACGCTCAACAAGGGTCAGCGGGACGGTAAGAGTTTGGCGCGCGTGCTCGATAAGATACGCGAAATATCAGTAGAGTGCGGACTTCCCGACACGCGCGAAATTCACACCGGTTCCTTTGCCTCGCAAATGGTTAAAAATTTCGTAGCGATGTGCGACGAGATCGCGCACGGGCGTACGGTGCGCATGGACGGGGTCATTTTGGGCGGACCGCCGGTCGACAACGTCGCGTTGGACCAGGAGGGTCAGCGCACGCTGTATCGACTCGCCGGCGTTTGCGCGCTCATAGGCGTAACGATCGCGTTTATCTGCCTGCGCAGTTTCCGGTTGACGATGTTCGTCTTTTGGATAGCGGCGCTCTCTGCTGGCGTGGCGCTTGCGATCGTCTCGTTAACGGGCGGCACATGCGATTCGATTCTCTTGAGTATGCCGGCGCTGGTGTATGTCCTTGGTATGTCGGGGGCGGTGCATTTAATCAATTACTATCACGACGCGATCCGCGAAGGCGGTCTTAACGGCGCGACCGAACGCGCAGTTCGTCATGCGTTTACGCCGTGTTTCTTCGCGCAGTTCACGACCGCGCTGGGGCTCGGCTCGCTCTTCGCCGGTCGACTCGTGCCGATTACGAAATTCGGGTTCTATTCCGCGATCGGCGTCTTGTGCACGTTGTTGTTGCTCTTCTTATATTTACCGGCGCTTTTATATTTCTATCCGTCGAAGAAATTCGCCGAGGAGCACGGCGGTAAAGGACTGCACGTCAACGAGGGTCGGATCTTCCGATTTTGGAATTGGTTCGGCGGGCTTATTATTAGGCGTCATAACTGGGCGTTGGTCTTGTGCTTTGGCTTAATGGTTTTCTTCGGATATTACCTGCCTAAGATTAAGACCTCGGTTAAAATGATGAGCTTCTTCTCGCCCGACGCGGATATCGTTCAGAATTACACGTGGCTGGAGGAGAAACTCGGACCGCTCGTGCCGATGGAAATGGTGCTATGTTTCGACAACTCCAAACTTTACAATAACTCGTATCGCACGGCGGAACGCCTCGAGCTCGTCGACCGCGTTAGCGAGAAGCTCAAGTCGGAACTATCAGAAGACGTCGGGGGCGCTATGTCCGTCGCGCTATTCACGCCCAATATCTCGGAAATGGCGACCAAAGGCGGCGCCGCGTACCGAACCGTCTCGACCGTCGTCGGGAAAACCGTCGACGACAACCGCGACGCGTTGCGCGACTACCTCACGATCGAAGGAAACCCGACCTTGCAGGAGTTGCACGCTTACCTTGTCGAAAACGCCGGTAATAATCGCGCGAACTTCGAGCGCGAACGCGCGGCGTTCGACAGCGCGCTCAACGCGGAACTAGGGGAAGCGACGCAGTTCGAGTACGAGGTCTTTAAGTCGACGAACGAGTCGGAACTGGACGAGCGGCTCGCGCCGTATTTCGCGCAGTTCCAATCGCTCGAACGACTTGAAAGGGAGGCGGAACGATGCGAATTGGAAGCGCGCGTTATTGGCGACAACGTCGAATACTTAACGAATCAGGGCGCGTCCGACCTCAAAGGACTGCTCGCCGCCATTAAGAGCGCGCGATACTTCAGGAAATTATCAGCCGAGGAGAACGAAGCGGTCGCGAACGCCGTGCAACGCTGGAGGCGCGAGCGTGGAATCGAGGTCTGGAGAATCAGTATTAGGGTGTGGTCCCTGAAGAAAGACATAGACTATTCCGCGTTCATAGAACACGTTAAAGACGTCGTTGAACCGATGCTAGCGGAGGAATCGCTCAAGCTGTCCGCCGCGTTCGCGCAAGGCGCCGATTCGGGAAGCGTCGACGCCAACGCGCAAATCGAGCAAGCGCGCCGATACGTGCGTGAAAAGCTCCAAGAGCAGACCGGCAAGGACGCGCCGACCGAGCGCGCGCTCATGCGCGAGTTCGTACTCAAAGACCTCGACGCCGCCGAACGCGACGCCTTGCAGAACTCCATGGGCGCGGACCACGACGCCGACTGGATCTACCCAGCGGGCTTTTCCGCTAAGTACACCGGTATGGTCCCGTTGGTCTATCAGACGCAGCACGAACTTATTAAGGGTCTGACGTCAAGTTTGATCATGGCGTTTGTCCTGATTGCGATCGTCTTTATCTTCCTATTGCGCAGTATTCCAGCGGGTCTAATCGCGATGATTCCGAACGTCTTTCCGGTGGTGGTCGTATTTGGCTATATGTCGTACGCCGGGATTCTGGTCGACGTCGGCACGATGATGACCGCGTCGGTCGCGCTCGGCGTCGCGGTCGACGACACCATGCACTATTTAACGTGGTTCTCGGAAGGCGTGAGCGCCGGTATGACGCCGAAGGAAGCGGCGCTCAACGCGTATCGACGCTGCGCGACCGCTATGACGCAATCGACGCTCATCGCCGGACTCGGACTCTCGTCCTTCGCGTTCAGCACCTTCGTTCCGACGCAACGGTTCGGCGTCCTCATGCTCGCAATACTATTCGCCGCCGAATTCGGCGACCTCATCTTCCTGCCGGCGCTCCTCACCTGCAAGCCGTTCGGACGATTCTTTGTCAATCGCCGCATCGGTCTGCGCGCCAAGAAGAGCGAGCAAGCGGCGTAAGCGCAAACTCGTGAGACTCTCCCCAGCCGCCTAATCGGACGTTCGAGCGAACGGCGCGATTAGGCGGTTGAGCTTTACCGCGCGCGCGGCGGCGAAAAGATTTCCTCGTTTCGAACGCGCTAAAACGGCGCGCGATCGCACGTTCACTTTACGTACGTTTAGAAGCGCGCTCTACGACGCTATATTGAGTTATATCGATATCGCGATATAAAAAAACCGTTCAGAACGAACCAACGACGTCCTATCTGAAAGAATCGACTCGTATTTTCCCGAGTTAAGTCAATTGTCTAAAAAACGACGCGATTTAATGATTTTCGTCGCAACCTCTTTATTAACACACATTTCTCGACACGTCGAGAGCAACGAGAGCGCGTTTCCGCAATTTGATAGCGCTAGAAAGAATCTTGGGAAAAATCTACGGCTCGCGTTCAATTCGGGTTATTTTTCGTTATAATGAAGCAAAAGGCGTCGCGCGCCCGCTTGGCGACGAGCGCGCGACGATTACGCAATCGCCACAAGACGCGCGCAAGCGCTCAATGCGTTCGGGTCATCGAACGAGAAAAGGAAAAGACAAATGCCAAATTCCAACGCGCCCTACGTGCTAGGTCTCGACCTCGGTATCGCATCCGTCGGATGGGCTATTCGCCCGATCAATCCGTCCGATATAACCGTTGACAACCTCAAAATGGGGTCGAGAATCTTCGACCTCGCCGTCGAGGACGATATCGAAAAGGGTAAGGACAAGCCGAAAAACGCAACGCGGCGCGACGCACGGAGCGCGCGAAGGAGATTGTGGCGACGCAGACGTCGCAAGCTGAAGATCTTTAATCTGCTCGTGCGCTACGGACTATTGCCAGAGGGGGACTACCCCACCCCGGACGCGCGACAGGATATGCTCTCCGCGCTCGATCTACAGCTCGTTAAGGAATATTTCCCCAACGCAACGCATCACGACCAGCAGACGTTCACCTACGCATTGCGCGCGCTCGCGCTCGACCGAGAGTTGAGTCCGCACGCGTTCGGACGCGCGCTGTACGCGCTCGCGCAACGTCGAGGCTTCAAGAGCAATAAGAAGCTCGACGGACGTGAAAAAGAGGGCGAGAAGGAAACGAGTCAAATTAAGCAAGATATTGCCGAACTCGAAAAGAACGTCGCGGAACACGCGCGAACGCTCGCGGAATATTTCACGACCGTCAATCCGGAGGAAGAACGCATTCGCGCGCGATGGGTCGGACGAAAATCGTACGAAGAGGAATTCGAGGCGATATGGACCGCGCAAGCGCGTTTCAAGCCAGAACTACTCACGCCGGAACTTAAGGCGAAAATTCAAGACGCGATCTTCTTCCAGCGTCCACTCAAGAGTCAGAAGGGTAAAATTGCGAAGTGCGAACTCGAACTTGACGAGAACGGGAAGCGCTATCTACCGGTCGCGCGCAAGGGCGAGCCCTGCTTCCAGAAGTTCAGGGTCTGGGAGAAGATTATCAATCTGCGCGTGTGGGACGACGCCGTCGACGGCAGGTATGGAGGGGGCTGGCGACCGCTCACGCACAAAGAGCAGGACGCGGCGTACGCGCTCGCGGAAAAGAGCGAGAAGGTTACGTATAAGGCGTTGCGAAAAGAGCTGGGCTTCAAGTCGATCAAAGGCGTCAAGAAGGGCGAAGCGGTCTTCGAGACGGGATATTTTAACCTTGAAGTCGCGGAAGACGCAATGATCGGCGATCGTACGAGCGCGCGTATATGGAATGTTCTCAACGAGACAAAGGACACGCTCACGCAGGACGAGATCGATCAAGCGGCGCTCTACATTCTCGACTATGAGAGCGAAGACGGTCTGCGGCGGCGTCTACTCAAAAGCTTCCCCACCCTATCGGATGCGGCGGCGACGAAACTCGCGTACGACGTCGTACTGGAAGAGGGCTACGGCGCGTACTCGTCGGTCGCGCTCAATAAATTACTCGCCGTTATGATCGAGAAGCGCGTCAATCAGGCGCTCGCGAAACTCGAAGTGTACGAAGCGCAATACGGCGAAGCGTGCGAGCTACTACCGCCGCTAGAAGAAGCGGTCGGCGACATTCGCAACCCGACGGTTACGCGAACGCTCGCCGAAATGCGAAAAGTCGTCAACGCCATTATAAGACGCTACGGTAAGCCGGCGCAAATTTACGTCGAACTCGCGCGCGATCTCAAACGCTCGAGAAAGCAACGCGAGGAGATCTTCAGAAAGAATCAGGGACGTAAAAAGGAACGCGAGAATATCGAAAAGACTCTGCAGAAAGAGTTCAAGAT